>NZ_JBFSUD010000045.1:37628-38832 GCF_041467175.1 Vibrio sp. 10N.247.310.24 | reverse complement strand
TTTATCGCCCAAACTGGTTAAATTTTAACAGTGACAACTATCCTGCCAGAGGGGGCTACTTTGGCGGCTCTACCTCCGGTGAGGTGGTCGATATTCAAGTTGATGTTCTTAATGATGGTGCCACAGCCCGTTACTTCCCAAGTGCTTCTGGTTACGCAACTTTGGCGTATGAAGACAACTGGCCTTATAAGGCTGATTACGACATGAACGATGCTGTTCTTATGTATCGCATTACCGAGATCCTTAAAGATGGAAAAGTCGTTAAATCAACCATCGATGGACGTCTTGCTGCAGTAGGTGCTTCGTACAGAAATGGTTTTGCGGTTCGACTTCCTAATCTAGACCCAAGCTTAGTGAGTAGCGGAAGCTCTTACATGAAGCACAATGGTGTGTTCACTGATTTAGACTTGGAGCAAGGACGTAGCGAGGCAATCTTTGTTATTGCTAACGACCTTACAGAGAAAATCAGTACTAGTTGTACCTTCTACCGCACCATCAGCTCTTGTAAAGAAGATGAGCAATTCGCTTTCCAAATCGGGATTACTTTAGCTGGCGATGGAGTGAGTACTGACAGTTGGACTGACATGCCTTACGACCCGTTCATCTTCGCAACGCCTGGGTATTATCATGGTGAAAACCTACCTCTACATCCAGGGCGCAGCTGGGAGGTGCATTTACCAGACCAAGCTCCAACCGAGGCATTTGATACCGCTAATCTCTTTGAAACAGGACTAGGCGTTGATGACAGTAATCCATCAACAGGCAAATATTTCAAAACCGCAGACAACCACCCTTGGGCACTGCTGATTACTTCAGACACGGAATGGCAATGGCCACTGGAATATGTAGATATCGTCACCGCCTATCCAAACTTTGCGAACTTTGCTGAATCCGGTGGTACTCAATCCACCGATTGGTTCCAAACACCTGCCGCTGACCAATGTTACTTGCCTTAGGAGAATGATTATGAATATGCCAATTAAACAGACAGTAACAAACGGTCGCCGGAACTATAACAATGCTATCTTATCTAGTCTGTCGAATGCTGCACTTAAGAAAAATACGGCTCAGTCGCAGTCAATACGTATTCCATTACTAATTGCATCACTAGCGTTGGTAGGGTGTGGTGGCGGAGGCGGCGATGGAGGAGCATCAACTCCTAACCCATCGCCTTCAACACCAGCGGTGACAGCACCAGTGACGT
>NZ_JBFSUD010000045.1:0-37529 GCF_041467175.1 Vibrio sp. 10N.247.310.24 | reverse complement strand
TCAACACCAGTGACGTCAACACCAGTGACGTCAACACCAGTGACGTCAACACCAGTGACGTCAACACCAGCGACGTCAACACCAGTGGCGTCAGCGCCAGTTACACCACCATCAGTGGTCTCATCACCAGTCACCGTAGCTATAAATCCGGCACCGACACCAGTTAATGCAGTTATCTCCAACGGCCCGCAAGCGTACAAAATGGATGAGCTCGTAATACCTGATGGTTTCGATTATAACTCTGTAGATCAATTCGACCTCAATATTGATATCAGCCACATCTCAACCGATCGTTCGTTCGTATCCGTATATAGTCGATTTACCACAAGGACAGACTCAACTTACAAGCCTGATTATTCAAGTAAGGTCATTGGAGGCCCTTTAGACAACGGTGCATTTACGTCCAACTTTTCGGCGCCGCTAAGCGAAGATATTCTGTTAATTGAGATCTGGTTTTATGATGGTCAAGCGCCGCTGCAACAAGTCGTTGCAAGTGACGGATCACAAATCACTTGGTAAACGTAAAGGAATGAAAAGCGCTGAGTTCAGTTTAACAATAACTAAATTCAGTTGGAGTTAGACAGCAGTCTCGAAGTCGAAAGTCGAAAGTCGAATAACAATGCATAAAGGTGAGCAATGAGGCTCACCTTTTTATTTGGGCGCTATTTCAATTTTCAGTACTGGTTATGTTCACTTTATCGAAAGCCTGTCTTATCTTTTAAAGATGACTTTCAAAGGCTTACTTTATGAAACAGTTGAAAATAGGATTCGTTATATTATCGATTGGTATTGGGCTACTTTTATTTCTCACCTATTTCCCGATGACATCTTCTACCGGAGAACGCATTGAAGCCAGAGTCATCTCCAATACGCTCACTCAATCCCTAGACGGACATAGGCGCTACCTCACGGTTGAAACTCAAGACAACGAAATATTTCGCGTTTCCATTCCACCAACAACAGACTGCCCTCTTGATTCTGTGGTCGTGCTTGATACATTAAACAATCAAATAACCGGACAAAGCAGCTATCAATTCATCCACTGCCGGGCTGCGCCTTAGTCGCCGATATAACAACAAGAATGGATATAAGAAGAATGAATCAGCCACTCATTTCACCAGAACAACTTCAACAACGTTTGCTAGAAGAAGACAACATTGTAATCCTCGACGCCAGTATCGAATTTCAGATCCCAAGTGAGTCAGAAAAGATCAAAGGACAAATGATACCTAGTGCGATTCGTTTCGACTACGACAAAAACTTTTGTAACAAGCACACTCTACTCCCTCACATGTTCCCAACCGAAAAACACTTCAATACACGCGCACAAGAAATTGGTATCAATCAAGACAGTACGATAGTGGTTTACGATAACTCAGGAACTTTTGCCTCGCCTCGCGCATGGTGGATGTTTATTGCAATGGGACATAACAACGTATACATCTTAGATGGCGGTTTACCTGCTTGGATAAAAGCCGGTTACGTAACAGAGACTGACTATCGCACCGAAGTCAAAGCGGGCAATTTTGAAGGCCAAATTCAAGACAACCACTTTGTAAATGCTCAGCAAATCCAAAACTACTCCGATGACAAAAGTGCAAACATTCTGGATGCACGTTCTCAAGCTCGCTTCGATTCAGAAGTTCCAGAACCACGTGAAGGCTTACGTAGTGGCCACATCCCAAACTCAGTTTGCTTGCCGTTCGCACAAGTCTTAAATGCAGGTAAATTGAAACCTCAAGAAGAGTTAGTTGACATTTTCTCGACTCTAAACTTAACCCCCTCTCAACCTATGTTCTTTAGCTGTGGCTCTGGTGTGACGGCTTGCATCATTTTATTAGCCGCTAAACTGGCTGGTTATTCAAGTGATATGGGCGTTTACGATGGCTCATGGACTGAATGGGGCGCAAATGAAAAACTACCTATTGCCGTAACTAAAAAGTAATTCAGCTTCGCTTAATGATACTGTTAGAATATACTGCGCATGCATACGGAGCTTACTAAAGGTTATGGCTGAAGCCCATGACACTTAAGCATCTTATTGCTCAATCAGCTAGGCACTTATTAACTCAAGCGTTTAACACGGTTGTAACTTGAAGACGTAGTCACTTGAAGACACCTAGGTAGTGACAGAGTTAACACTACCTATGTGTAGAGCCATCCGGTTTCTAACAAAAACTGTGATTAATCATGAGTTAATTGTCAGCACGTTTATGAGTGTTAATATTTCATTCAAGAATCTCTGTTCGTAGCCGTTACACTATTTAATCATTGATATATTCATCTCTGATGTTTTATGCCTCGTTGTATTAATCACACTGGCGATATAAACGTTGTCACTTGCAGTCTGTTAAAAGTAGTCACCAACAAAAGGCATCTCATGGCTCTATTTAAGAAAAATATCTGGTCGCTGTACGCTCTGATCGTGCTGCTTACCCTGATACTTTTCAGCGCCTTTGGCATAACCAAGTGGCAATCAAACAGAGATGACTTTACCAAGCAACAACATATCCAAGTCGAGATCTTCTCTAGCTCAGTAAACTCTCTATTAACTAGCCAAGAAGCACTGCTTGAAGTGGTTGGGCATCAACTTGCTCAGCAGTCCGACTTTACCCGAACGGCTTCGATTCAAATTCGACCAATATTAGATAAACTGCTTGATAGTCATCCTGCAATAGCCGCTTTCGGGTTACTAAATCCTCAAGGGGATTACCTGTCAATCAGCTCAAACCTACAGCTGTCTGACCAATTTAACTTACTGGATCTCCTATACACCAAAGACTCATTTCTAGAGGCTGTATCTAGTAATAAAATGGTTTTGGGGCGCACTTATTTCCATGATTCTCTTAACAGCCTCGTGATCCCAATGAGAAAATCCATTTCTCTCGATGGCAAGAACGTTGATGCAGTCATGACCGCAGGTTTACGCTTAGACAGCACAATATTGTTTGAAAACAATGCGCACGCAGGCAATTACAACACGTTAACTCTACTTAGAACCGACAACTATCGTCAGTTTTTTTCTAGCGATATCGAGTCGCTAGACGCTTATTTAAAACCAGTTGATAACGATCTAATGGATCGCATTACCAAAAGCTTTTCTGAGCAAGTGACTGTCAGCGTCAAAGAAGCGAAAACAGGAAAATACACATATTCTTTCTGTATCGATGATAGCGCTTTCCCATCGCTCGTTAGCGCTAAATACATTCCAGGCTACAAGCTTTGGGTTGTCGGCCGTACAGACCTAGAACACGTTGATGGTATATTCGCAAAAGAATTCGGTACTCTTTTCTTTGTTTTTGTTGTTCTTCAGTTTGGTTTCTATTTTTTAGTAAAATCGATTGCGAAGAACGAGCAACGAACTCGCAGCCAATTGATTTACCAAGCCAATCACGATCCATTAACCTCTCTCCCCAACCGCTCCTATATGCGTAAAAACATTGGCAAGTGGATTGAAGATGAGTCAGAGCCATTCTCACTGCTGTTTATCGACATCGATAACTTCAAATGTGTTAATGATACCCATGGACATGACTTCGGAGACAAGGTGCTCAAACAAATTGCATTACGTTTGATGCGGTTTCGCTCCAGAGTCAGCCTATTGGTACGAGAATCCAGTGATGAGTTCTTGTTTTTAACAACGCTGAATAGTGAATCTGAAATTAAGCGACTATCAGAACGAATTATTGAAGTACTTTCTCAACCTTATGAAGTTGAAAGCGCTCAATTTTTGTTGAGTTGCAGTGTAGGTATTGCCCGCTTCCCAGACCACGGAAGAGATTTAGATAGCCTGTTACGCTCTGCCGATATTTCGATGTACAAAGCGAAACAGCAGCAAAACTCATACAGTATTTTTACGACTGAGATGCAAGACGCCCACCTCTACAAAATGAGAGTAGAACAAAGGCTTCGTATCGCTATCGATAAACAAGCTTTATTTATGGTTTTTCAACCATTGGTTCGTGCCGATGAAAGTACTCACGGTGTAGAAGCGCTTGTGCGTTGGGTAGATGATGAACTGGGTTTTGTCCCGCCAGACGTATTTGTTCCTATTGCTGAAAGTACAGGTTTAATGCAAAAACTCGGCACCTTTATTATTGAATCCAGCGTTATGCAGATCGCTCATTTACACCGAACGATAGAACAAAAGATCGGTCTTTCGATCAATATATCCGTACGTCAGTTTTCACATAAGTCGTTCTCAGAACACCTATTCGCTACGCTTGAGAAATATCAGTTCTCACCAAGCTGTTTAACGCTCGAGATTACTGAAAGCTTGTTCATTGAAGATGTGGCTATAGTGAAACCACTGTTTGAAGCCCTCAAAGAAAACGATATTAAGATCTCTCTAGATGACTTCGGTACGGGCTACTCGTCATTGAGCATGTTAAAAGCACTCCCTATCGACGAACTTAAGATTGATAAGAGTTTCATTGAAAACATAGCAGTCGATCAACAGTCACTAACAATGGTCCAGAACATCATCGCTATCGGTAAAAACTTCGGTATGGTGGTGCTGGCAGAAGGCGTAGAATCAAACGAACACTTCGCGATTCTAAAAGCATGTGGATGTGACTTAATGCAAGGTTACTACTTCTCTCGTCCTATTCCTTATGGTGAACTGTGCACGTACCTCTCTTCAATCCCTAAAATCACGAGTAAAGAGTCAAAACCTATTCTTTAGCGAGAGCAAAAGGGAGCCAAAACGGGCTCCCCTGGTTTATATTTTGCTAATCATCTAACTCAGCATGTTTCAACTGCTCATCCAAGTTAAGTACCGTCAAAGCATTACTTACGCTGGTTGCAATCACGTCTACTACGCCGGTTCTTAATGCACCTAACAGAGCTAATGGCTTACTGTTCTCGGCAGCAATGGCGATTACTTCAGCGATAGGACGGAACTCTTCCAAACCTAAGCCGATGACTCGGTCACTCATTACTGTGTTTGCCGCTTTACCATGCACGTCGAAAAAGTCATAACCCGCAAAGTCACCCACCACGCCTTGTAGTAAACGAGATTGAACGACCTCTCCCGCCGTAAACCAACCTAGGTCGACCATATAGCTGTTTTCACTCATGTCACCAATACCCACTAATGCAACATCTGCCTTACGAGCTAGATCGAGTGTTTGCTTAACAGTACTGTTTTCCATGAACGCGGATTTTTGTGCTTTGTTCTCTGCATAAGCAGGCGCATACAAGGTTTCAGAAGATCCACCGTATTTCTTGGCGAGTTGTCTACATATATGGTCGGCATTAAACATACCGCCTCTTGGGTGAATGCCGCCGATACCACATACGAATTTACAGTCACGTGGGGTAATTACGCCAGTATGGTGAGCAACCGACGATACGTTTCGACCTTGGCCAACCGTGACTACCATGCCGTTTTTTAGGGTGCTCGTTAAGTAGTTCGACACCAAGCCCGCAACCTGTAACCGCTGCTTCTCTTCATTCGGTTGGTCTAATGCAACCAGTGCACGCTTAACACCAAATCGTTCGATCAAACGTTGTTCGATCTTCGCGCTGAATACTGGGTGGTATTTCACGGTGATCTCGACAATCCCTTCATCGCGGGCTTGTTTGAGCATTCGACCAACCTTTGCACGAGAGATAGAGAATTTTTTAGAGATCTCTTCTTGAGTCGCACCATCTTGATAGTAGGCAACGGCGACTTCGGTTAGGAGATCAGTGTTTTCTTCGGAAACATCTTGGATATTGTTACTCATATACCACTCAACCAATATTTAACAATTATTTTACCTGCTGCACTTCCTAATAAAGGAGAGCTCAGTAAGTGATACACAAGCTTACACCCCGAACATATGTAACATCAAGGAGCATTTGCTCAGTATCATAACCATAGTTTTGGTGTTGATTAATTCACCTCACTTTGTTCGTTAAACGTTTGCTTGCATACCCCATGATTACTAGAGCGAAATATATTTGACTGAAGTCACCATACAGCACTATTTACCGTTGACTTTGGGGCTAGATCGGATAAATATGGCTACATCATTTACTCATCGAGCGATCAAATGTTCTGTGCAAATGTTCGTTCGAAGAAAAATTTAAATTAATGTAAGTTTGACTCACTGGTACAACCATGAGGAACTTCATTAGTTCGCTTGCAAATGCCCACACCTCTCCCATTAAAGGGGTGTTCTGCGATACATAGGATGATCAAAATGAGCAATAAATTAGAGCAACTTCGTAAACTAACAACTGTTGTAGCTGACACTGGCGATATCGAAGCTATCAGCAAGTACACTCCTGAAGATGCAACAACTAACCCATCTCTAATTCTTAAAGCCGCTCAAATTGCTGAGTACGCACCTCTAATCGATGCTTCTATCGAATACGCTAAAGCGCAAAGTGGCGACAAAGCACAACAAGTTCAAGACACTTGTGACATGCTTAACGTGAACATCGGTAAAGAAATCCTTAACGTTGTACCTGGCCGCATCTCTACTGAAGTAGATGCTCGTCTTTCTTACGACATGGAAGGCAGCGTTGCTAAAGCTCGTCAACTTATCAAAATGTACAACGACGCTGGCATCACTAACGACCGCATCCTTATCAAACTGGCTTCTACTTGGGAAGGCATCCGTGCTGCTGAAATCCTAGAGAAAGAAGGCATCAACTGTAACCTAACGCTTCTATTCTCTTTCGCTCAAGCTCGTGCTTGTGCTGAAGCTGGCGTATTCCTAATCTCTCCTTTCGTTGGTCGCATCATGGACTGGTACAAAGCGAAAGAAGGTCGTGATTTCGAAGCTTCAGAAGATCCAGGCGTAATCTCTGTTTCAGACATCTACAACTACTACAAAGAGCACGGTTACAAGACTGTTGTTATGGGCGCAAGCTTCCGTAACATCGGCGAGATCCTTGAACTTGCTGGCTGTGACCGTCTAACTATCGCTCCTCAACTTCTAGCTGACCTAGAAGCAGCTGAAGGCGAAGTAGTAGAGAAGCTAATCGACTCTAACGGTACTAAAGAGCGTCCTGCTGCAATGACTCACGCTGAGTTCCTATGGGATCACAACCAAGACCCAATGGCTGTAGAGAAGCTAGCTGAAGGCATCCGCAACTTCGCCGTAGACCAAGGCAAACTAGAAGACATGATCGCAGCTAAGCTGTAATCACTACCGAATAAATAAGAGGAACGAATTTCGTTCCTCTTTTACATCTATCCACGAATTTTTAATTTCGAATCAATTTTGGAAGCAATTATGAACCGCAAACATCTAGCTAACGCTATTCGTGCTCTAAGCATGGACGGCGTACAACAAGCAAACTCTGGTCACCCTGGCGCACCTATGGGTATGGCTGACATCGCTGAAGTACTTTGGCGCTCTCACCTAAACCACAACCCGTCAAACCCAGAATGGGCTGACCGCGACCGTTTTATCCTGTCTAACGGCCACGGCTCAATGCTGATCTACTCTCTGCTTCACCTAGCAGGTTACGAGCTTTCAATTGAAGATCTTAAGAACTTCCGTCAACTGCACTCTAAGACTCCAGGTCACCCAGAGTACGGCTACGCACCCGGTATCGAGACAACTACAGGTCCTCTAGGTCAAGGCATCACCAACGCTGTTGGTATGGCTATGGCAGAGAAAGCGCTAGCAGCACAGTTCAACAAAGAAGGCCACGACATCGTAGACCACTACACTTATGCATTCATGGGTGATGGCTGTCTGATGGAAGGTATATCTCACGAAGCATGCTCTCTAGCGGGTACGCTAGGTCTTGGTAAGCTGGTTGCTTTCTGGGATGACAACGGTATCTCTATTGATGGCGAAGTTGAAGGTTGGTTCTCTGACGATACTCCTAAGCGTTTCGAAGCTTACGGCTGGCACGTAATTCCAGCAGTTGATGGTCACGATGCTGACGCTATCAACGCGGCTATTGAAGCAGCTAAAGCGGATCCTCGTCCGACTCTAATTTGTACTAAAACAGTAATCGGCTTTGGTTCTCCAAACAAAGCAGGCACGCACGACTGTCACGGTGCACCATTAGGCGCTGACGAAATCGCAGCAACTCGTAAACAACTAGGTTGGGAGCACGGTCCTTTTGAAATTCCGTCGGAAGTTTACTCAGAGTGGGATGCGAAAGAAGCAGGCGCAGCTAAGGAAGCAGCGTGGAACGAGAAACTTGCAGCTTATGAAGCAGCATACCCTGAGCTGGCAGCTGAATTCAAACGCCGCGTAAACGGTGATCTTCCTGCTGAATGGGAAGAGAAAGCATCGGCAATCATCGCTGATCTTCAAGCTAACCCTGCAAACATCGCATCACGTAAAGCATCTCAAAATGCACTAGAAGCGTTCGGTGCTATGCTACCTGAATTCATGGGCGGCTCTGCTGACCTTGCGCCTTCTAACCTGACTATGTGGTCTGGTTCTAAGTCTCTTGAAGCAAATGACTTCTCTGGTAACTACATCCACTACGGTGTACGTGAATTCGGTATGACGGCTATCATGAACGGTATCGCTCTGCACGGTGGTTTCGTACCATACGGCGCAACGTTCCTAATGTTCATGGAATACGCTCGTAACGCGATGCGTATGGCTGCTCTGATGAAAACTCAGAACATCCAAGTTTACACGCATGACTCTATAGGTCTTGGCGAAGATGGTCCAACTCACCAACCAGTTGAGCAGATCGCGTCTCTACGTCTAACTCCAAACATGAGCACATGGCGCCCATGTGACCAAGTTGAGTCTGCTGTCGCTTGGAAACTGGCAATCGAACGCAAAGATGGCCCTTCTGCACTTATCTTCTCTCGTCAAAACCTTACACAACAAGATCGTGACGCTGAGCAAGTAGCAAACATCGCTAAGGGTGGTTACATCCTGAAAGATTGCGCTGGCAAGCCAGAGCTAATCATTATCGCAACTGGTTCTGAAGTTGAGCTAGCGGTTAGCGCTGCTGCTGAACTAACAGCTGAAGGCAAAGCGGTACGCGTAGTATCTATGCCTGCAACTGACGCGTTTGATAAGCAAGATGCTGAATACCGTGAGTCTGTACTTCCATCTGACGTTACAGCACGTATCGCTGTAGAAGCTGGCATCGCTGACTTCTGGTACAAGTACGTTGGTTTCGGTGGCAAGATCATCGGTATGACAACGTTCGGCGAATCTGCACCAGCAGGCGAACTATTCAAGATGTTTGGTTTCACTACAGAAAACGTAGTAAACACAGCGAAAGAGATTCTTGCTTAGTCTTGATTAAATTGCCTCGCCCTTAAATGGGGTGATGCATAATTAGTTCTACAATAACAAACGTATAAAGTGAAACTAAAAGGCCTGACTTCGATAGTCAGGCCTTGATCACCGCTTAACAGAAATGTCCAACGTTACAGGATCATTGCACATAGCTGGCTTTTTGTTTACCAGAATCTTAACTCTCTACTTATCACTCCACACTGCCATCTCGTTGCCACTTGGCTCTCTGAAATGGAAACGTCTGCCGCCGGGAAAACTGAATATCTCACGGTTTATCTCTCCACCAGCATCAGTCACATCACGCTTGGTTTGCTCAAGATCTTCGCTATAGAAAACCATCAACGCTGCGCCACTTTCAGCATTCGACGCCAGATCCGCTAAATAGAAGCCACCCATTAAGCCTTTACCTTCAAAAGCAGAATACTCAGGGCCATAGTCTTCGAAGCTCCAACCAAACACTTGGCTGAAAAACGCCTTAGTTGCGGCGATGTCTTTCGCAGCAAATTCAATGTAGTTAATAGAGCCGTGTTCCATAGCGGATTCCTTCTGCTTTATACGTTTGCCTTGTGATATTAAGGCAGGGCTTGAAGATCTAATCTTAGACAATTACGCCAAGTGACATCACTTTTTACGAACGACAGGGTAATCAGAGCCATGCAGTTCTTGCACAAAGCCAGAACCATCGCCACTGTGCGTGATCCATACTTTTTCTTTTGCTCGCGTCATTGCCACGTAAAACAAACGACGCTCTTCCGCATAAGGGAACACATCCGAAGATTCAGTCAACGCGCCATCAATGTGCAATTGTTTCTTCTTCGCGGGGAACTGTCCTTCATCAACGCAAAGAATAATCACGAAATCCGCTTCTTTACCCTTACTCGCGTGACAAGTCATGAAGCTGATATCAATTGAGTTATAGATCTTTTTCCAGTCTTCCAACAGCTCTGGTTTGTGGTAATGATTTCGCCCAAGCAACATAACTGATTTATTCGCTTTACCTTTTGCTTGCCTGTTTATCTGATCGAGGATCTTCTCAACTTCTTTGCTTGGCGCACTATAAACCGACTTATGCTTCTGTTGTTTGAAGCTGTTGAGCTCTTTTGGTAGTTGAATCGGGTTTTCCTGCACAAAGCGATTGGCAACCGAACCTAACTGATTGTTAAATCGATAAGTCGTATCTAGATGATGAATTGTCGAGCTCTCAAAACGATCTTTAAAGCCCGTCGTTAGATCAACATCTGCACCCGCGAACTGGTAAATTGACTGCCAGTCATCACCTACGGCAAAAATAGAAGCTTGGTGCTGCGCTTTCGATTGATTGCACAAGGCTTCAACCAAGGCTAAACGATCTGGTGAGATATCTTGATATTCATCGATCATGATGAACTTCCAAGGCGAAATGAATTTCCCCTTCTCGACATACTGTGTCGCTCGGCTGATCATGATTGAGAAGTCGATATGATTCTGTTCTTTCAATTCCTTTTGCCAAGCAGTTACGCATGGCCAACACAGTGAAAGCTCGCTATTGAGGCGCGTATAGTCACGGTGATCAATCAGTTGTTGCTGTACTTCTTTTTTCGTTAAACCCGATGCATTCAACTGTTCAAGTTGCTTTTCAAGCCAACCAATCAATTTAAGATTTGAAACATGACTACCTAGCTCATCATCACCGGTTAAATAAGCAATTGGCCATTTAGACAAGTGCTTTTGCCAACGTTTAAAGTTGGTCGGCGTCATCCAGTGCTTCTTCAACCAATCAATGCACCATGCTTGGCGTTGGTTGTCATCGAGTGCGAGCGGAGAAATAACCACGCGTTCGGGTTCAACTTGATTCAGTATCTTTAGACCCAACTGGTGGAAAGTACTGACTTGCACCTTCTCGGCTGCTATGCCAATTTTGCTGTTAAGGCGCTGCTTCATCTCTTCCGCGGCTTCACGACCAAAGGCGAGCAGTAACAACTCTTCAGCTTGAGCTTGGTGGCTTTGCAATAAATACGCGACGCGAGCGGTGAGAACACTGGTTTTACCTGAGCCTGCGCCCGCTAAAATAAGGTTGTGATCATCATTCATCAAGACCGCATATTGTTGCGATAAGTTCAGGGGTGACGACTCACATTGAGCAAACAATACTTCCCAGTTTTGTCTTTCTGTCTCTAACCACTGTTGATTCCTCTCGGCTTGCTTAATTTCCGTTTCAGACAACCATGGCTGCATTCGAGCGATGCGGTTTGGCATGCGCTGTGCCGCTTCCTCTAGAGTCATCGTCATATTTCCCAGACCTGCGTTGACCATGTCGACCCAAGTCTTCACTTTAGAATGCGGTAGGAAAGCAGGAAGTTGCTCAAGACGTGTCAATTCAGCTTCCCATTGAGGAACGTGCTCTGCCAACTGTTCACATTGTCTGTCATGCCACTTCTGATAAGCAGCAACCGATGCGCGCGCAAATTGACGACATTGTTCCCATGGAAGGCCTTGGACTAACCAGCTTCGCTGTTTGCCATCTTGTTGATTAGCAAAAAACTGCAACGATCCCCAAAACAATCCGCGCTTTATCGCGATCTTGCCACTCCAAATAGTGAAAGGGATACGTTCTTCACTGCCTACTGAAGATAACAGCAGGCGTGGACCATCAAGCTCAACTTGATGATATTCATTTTGAATAAAAAACTGTGCAGTCTTATTAGCGCTTAGCTGCATTGGAGCGTGCTCTTTAATTGGGAATATTGAATTTATATCATGATGCAGTGAGAATTAATAATGTCTCACTGCTTATCGACGCTTTCATGACCACCTAGGGGCAATTATGGATAAGTATCAAATTCTTGTGCTTGATTTCTGTTAGGATTATGGTTTTAGTGTGTCAAGTGAGCGACTGTGGACTTCTCAGCAAAACTACGCCTTTATTGGGCGAATAAAACCATAAATTACAGCGTATTAATTCTCATCACTCTGCTCGGTGTTGTAGTACCTGCTTGGTATTATGGTCAAAACACACTGATCACACCATTAATTTTAGGGGTTATTGCTGCGGCTCTTGCTGAAAGTGATGATAGCTTTACCGGACGTTTGAAAGCACTCACGCTAACCTTTATCTGTTTTGCCGTTGCAGCCTTCTCTATTGAAATTCTCTTCGACACCCCTTGGCTGTTCGCGATAGGGCTTTTCGTTTCAACCTTCTCTTTTATTATACTTGGGGCAATTGGTCCTAAATATGCCAGTATCGCATTTGGATCATTACTTGTGGCTATCTACGCCATGCTTGGGGCTCACGAGAGCACTAACCTTTGGTTTCAACCTCTATTACTGTTAACGGGCGCCGCTTGGTACTACTTCATGTCGATGATTTGGCAGATCGTATGGCCAATGCAACCAGTGCAGCAAAACCTAGCAACAGTATTCGATCAAATCGGCAATTACATCGACTCTAAAGCAGAGCTCTTCTATCCAGTTTCAGATTTGATTCCCCAACCACATCGCATTATTGAAGCCAAACTCAATGCTAGCACTGTTAACGCGCTCAACATGTGCAAAGCGACGCTACTCAACCGCTCTAAGCGCGGACACATTGACGGACCGAGTGACCGATTCCTAAACACCTACTTCATCGCGCAAGATATTCATGAACGCGTGAGCTCCAGCCACTACCGTTATCAAGAACTGGCAAAACACTTTGAGCGATCAGACGTTTTATTTCGATTCAAGTACCTGCTCGAAGCCCAAGCTAAAGCTTGTAAAGAAGTGGCAAGCTCATTGAAAGTCGGAGCTGAATACCAACATGGCGATAAGTCTGTATTAGCACTTGATGAGTTAATGTCTTCGCTTAACCATCTTAACCAACAGAACAAGCCCGAGTGGAAATCACTGCTCAACCAACTGGATTACTTATTCAATAACCTAGCTACCGTCGAAAAGCAGCTCTCGAATATCAGTAACCCGGATGCGGAAAAGTTGGAAGAAGACGTATTGGACGATACCAACCCTCATACTTTGACGGCAATGTGGCACAAGATCAAAGCCAACCTGAATACCGACTCGATGCTGTTTCGTCATGCAATTCGTATGGCAATCACATTGACGCTCGGCTACGGGATCATTCAAGGTTTTGAGATTGAAAGAGGTTATTGGATTTTGCTAACAACACTGTTTGTGTGCCAACCAAACTACAGTGCAACGCGACAAAAGCTGACGGCTCGTGTCATTGGCACCGTCGCAGGCTTGTTGATTGGAGTACCGTTGTTGACCTTTTTCCCATCTCAAGAGAGTCAGCTGGTATTCATTGTGGTCAGTGGCGTGATGTTCTTCGCTTTCCGTATCAATAACTACGGTTTCGCGACCGCCTTTATCACACTGCTTGTGCTCTTTTGCTTCAATCAATTAGGGGAAGGCTACGCAGTTGTATTGCCCAGACTAGCAGATACCTTCATTGGCAGCGCGCTCGCTGTTTTAGCGGTTAGCTATATCTTACCGGACTGGCAATCAAAACGACTTCACAAGGTGATGGCAGATGCGCTTGATTCCAATAAAGATTATCTCGCTCAGATCATTGGCCAATACCGTGTAGGCAAAAAAGACAGCCTTAGCTATCGTATTGCACGCCGCAGTGCACATAACAATGATGCAAATCTGACTGCCGCTGTTAGTAGCATGCTGGTTGAGCCGGGTAAGTATCGTACATCTGAAGATGAGAGCTTCCGATTCCTAACACTCAATCATGCACTACTCAGCTATATCTCTGCTCTGGGAGCTCATAGAACACGTATCGATGACGAAGCAACACACAAACTGGTACTGGACGCACACAGAGTAATACACGAGCATCTCGACGCTCTCAACGACCAGCTGTTTTGTCATCAAGAACAATGCGAAGTAAAAAACGCTTACGATCCTGAACTTGATAAGCGTTTAAGTGAATGGAGAGAAGAGGATGAGAGCTCTGTTAGAATGGTTCTACAACAGCTACATTTGATTTATCGAATGCTTCCAGAACTGCATACCTTAGCCACAAAATTTGCAGTTAAAGTTAAGATTGAAAAGCCGCTTGAAAAAGAAGTTTCAAGATGAAAAACAAAACAACAGTAAAAACAAAAAGATAACGAAACTGCTCATTTTTTGAACACTCCGTGTGTTTATACATTGCTCTACCAAAAGGCTCATCTAGGTAGAGCAACCACTTGCCTACCCTTTATCTACAAGGGCCGTTCAAATCTTACACGCATGTAAACTTGCTGACTTTGATTGACTCATCCATAACTTTGCCTAACATTCCTCGGACAAAAAACAACCAAAGGGATCTATAGTTGTCTTAGTTTTAGGAAACTTCAAACTTCATTTAATATTCACTTAATCTTGTTTGATTTATTGAATCAGTAAGCTATGCTCTATTGAGCATATGGATTTGAACTAAGGTCTCATTATGAATACACAGCAATTTGAAGCATTTAAGCAGAAAATACAGCTCCTTAACCCGCAGCAATTGAAAGCACTTCAAGGTGAAATAGACGAAAACCTTGAAACAGATCAACCTTCTCTTTTGACAGATGAAGAGTTAAACGTACTGAATGAGTTGTTCAATTAATAGACTAATGTCACTATTTTAGCTTAAATCCACCTGATCTTAGTAATTTGTAGCCGTTCTCCATTGCACTCAAAATATCGTCCGCCTAGACTCATTTCATACGTCAATAAAAGGTTCTGCTATGTCGATATCTGGTATTCAATCTGGTTACGCCATCATTCAGCAGTCAACCAACATGGCTGAAGAAGCCGCTATCGAGCTTAACCAAAACTCCAAACACTCTCCAAAAACCAACGACACTTTCCAAACTAGCGATTTGAGCTTCAATCAAATAGAACCTGAACAACCCATTTCGTTTAAAGAGAAAGAGCCTGAACCAGCTTCTTCCTCTACTGAAGCGTTATTAAAGCTGACACAGAGCGCAAATTACAACCGTGTTGGTGCGAGTGTGGTTGATCGTCAAAACGAAGCCATTGGTAGCCTTCTCGATATCCATATCTGATTCGAGCTACTATTTATCGATTTGATGGTTACCCTCTTTTTGACTAACAAATGGCTCTAAATCCATACAAACTGTAACTCATTATATCAGGCACTTGTTTCTGGTTTATTACTCGGTAGAATCAGCGCAAATCAATTTTGCTGCACAAACTTTACTTCATACTATTTATGCCAAAACTAAATCTGCATCGCCGTGACTATGTTTCTATTTTAGGAGGCGACATCTCCGCAGACGAATTAGAAAAGAAGCTCCAGCCTCATTTTGATAAGCCAGTGAATAAACTGACTCCGAGCCCTTACCTGACTGAAAAAAACCTTACACGTCGCTGGGCGGCTCTCGATAATGCAGACTCGCAGCAAGAACTGCTCGACCCTCATACTCAAAGCCAGATTCAGGCTTATGAGAAAAACATAGAGCACTTTATTGGCACGGTAAAAGTCCCTGTTGGTATATCTGGCCCTTTAAGAGTCAATGGCCTGTTTGCTAAAGGCGACTACCTAGTCCCACTTGCAACCACTGAAGCGGCGCTTGTCGCGTCGTATAACCGTGGTTCAAAGCTGATCACAGCTTGTGGTGGTGCAAGTGCAATGTTGCTCAATGAAGGCGTAACACGCACTCCTGGTTTCGCATTCCAAGGATTAGTTGAAGCAGGACAGTTTGTGGCATGGGCAGTGACCCAGTATGACCAATTTAAAACCTTAGCTGAATCAACAACGTCGCACGGCAAACTTACCGACATCAATATCAACATCGAAGGTAACCATGTTTACTTGGTGTTTGAATTTCTAACCGGAGACGCTTCTGGTCAGAATATGGTAACTATCGCGACCAACGCTGTATTTGAGTACATCATAGAAAATACGCCGGTTAAGCCCGATCATGCTTTCCTTGATGGCAACTTATCAGGCGATAAGAAAGCCAATACACAAACCTTGCGCAGCGTTCGTGGTAAAAAAGTCACAGCCGAGGTCAATATCTCTGCTGAACTTGTCGCTAAGTACCTCCACACCACACCAGAGAAGATGGTGCAGTTCGGACAAATGACCACAGTCGGTGGCGCTCTAAGCGGTACGATTGGTATCAATGCTCATTATGCCAATGCACTTGCTGCACTCTACATTGCTTGCGGTCAAGACGCGGCGTGTGTTGCTGAGTCTGCGATTGGTATGACTCGTATGGAGCTCAACAAAGAAGGTGGTTTGTACGCGAGTGTAACGCTGCCTAACTTGATGTTAGGAACAGTCGGTGGCGGTACTGGCCTACCAAGCCAAAAAGCGTGTCTCGATTTACTAGGGCTACACGGCAACGGTAAATCACAAGCCTTAGCTGAGGTTTGTGCGGCTTTATGTTTGGCGGGTGAGCTATCGATTGTAGGCGCATTCTGTGCGGGTCACTTTTCGCGCGCTCATCACAAGTTAGCGCGCTAGTTTCTGTTATAAAACCTTAAACCGACCGTTGTCACGCATTGAGTGAGTTGTGTATGGATTACTTACATTTATCGCGAGTGAGCCTTAAACACCTCACTGCGCTTCATATTATGCTGAACACCCACAGCGTCACTCAAACGTCAGAGCAACTCTTTGTCAGCCCTTCGAGTGTGAGTAAGACATTGTCTCAGCTGCGTGACATCCTTAATGACGAACTTTTCTATCGAGACGGCACCAAGCTGATCCCGACTCCCTTTGCCCTGAAAATAGCGCCCACTGTTCACGCGATTCTTTCCAGCATGAACGGGTTACTTCACCAAAAGAGTTTTACTCCTCAGGAGTATCAAGGCAGCTTTTCACTTTCGATGCGTGAAAGTACCTTCGAAGTGTTTGCCTCGAAGATCAGCAAAATCACCACTGAACTTGCACCAAAAGCCAAACTTAATATCTATTCGAAACAAGAACTTGGATTCGATGCTTTGCTCAGTGGTAAGGTCAACTTGATCCTGTTGCCACACGATATCTCTCAACCCCCAACGGATAATAAAGAGCTGGTGTGGGAAACGATTCTTCCTGATGAAATGGTTTGTTTGATGGGTGCACACCACCCTCTCGCTCAGCAAGAACTAACGGTTGAAGGCTATTTAGATTACAAACACATTGGAATCTTAGATAACGAACTGTCTAAGCCTTACTTTGAGCAAAACTTAGTGCAATGTCATAAGCCTAGAGATATGGCGATATCGGTAGCGGACTTTGGCGCGGCTGCGGTGCTATGTCACCACACACCTTTCTTGTTCACTTGCTCAAAACAATGGGCTGAGCATGCCAAACAAGCACAAGGTTTGGTAAGTAAGCCGCTTCCTTTTGATTACGGAAAAGTAGCGTATAGTTTGGTATGGAACAAGCCAAACATGAATGATCAGGCGATCAAATGGTTGTGTGACTTGTTTTTAGAAGCCTAGACCTTTGTTAGAAGCAGATTGAACTAACAAGACTGGTTTTATAAAGACTGAAATTTGATAAGAGACTAAGTATATACCTCAGGGGTTTGCATTGCTCTTTGAACAATTGAGTAGAGCTTATCGTGAAAGCTCTGCATTTGTTGTTCGGTGCATTTAGGCCACTCTAAAGCTTCGCCAATTACCCCATGATGTTGAAACGCATTTAACCGAATTCGAACATCACTTGGCAAACCCTTCAAGTAATACCCGACCTGCTCTACCTCGATATCTAGGTCACTTTTATTAGGAATATGCAGTAACCGAACTTCATGTAATTTGCCTTTATCAGCTAAGTAGTTAATGGTTTCAAACACTCGATGGTTCCCTCTACCCACTAACCATTGATGCGTTTCAGATTGCCATGATTTTAGGTCGATCATCGCACCATCAAGGTAAGGTAATACCTTATCCCAACCTTGCTGTGTCAACGAGCCATTACTATCAATAAAACACGTTAAGTGTGCCAATTGCGGATCGCTTTTGATCGCCTGAAATAGCTCGATGATAAACGGCAATTGCATGGTCGCCTCGCCACCCGAAACGGTAATACCGCTCAGGAAGAATTGATTGTGCCTAACCAGTTCAAGCACATCTGATACCGTCATCGTGGTGATTTTGGGGCTAGACTTATGATCACAGATATCGACGCACTGATCGCAGTTGGTACACGCTAACGGATCCCACTTCACTTTGCCTTCAATAAGACTCAGAGCACTGCTCGGGCAGCCACTCACGCAGTCTCCACAATGGTTACAGTGATTGATGGTGTGTGGATTATGACAAGTGATGCAATCGAAATTACACCCCTGTAGGAACAGCACCAAGCGATTTCCTGGTCCATCAACACAAGAAAAGGTCAGCACACGGCTGACCTTCGCTTGTTTTTCTGTCTTATTATTTTTAACCCTAGCCATTTGAGTTGTTAGATCAGAAATTTTCATAATTCACATTGTTCGTATTCGAGAAACACATAACATGCGTACGTTAAAGCTATTCGTATGTCGGCGACATCTCTAAGCTCGCTACGCGTGGTTTACGCTCTAGTATGCCCGTATTTTTTGCAGCTTCAGCACCAAGGAAAGTGGTATTGGTGCGTGAACCTTGCTCGTCATATTTGGCAATGTCAGACAGCTTAATCATATAACCTGTCACACGAACCAAATCGTTCGATGCTACGTTAGCGGTGAACTCACGGTAACCCGCTTGAATCGCCCCTTTGCACAGGTTGAACATCGCTTCTGGATTGGACTTCACCGTTTCGTCGATGGTCAGAATGTCGCTGATACCCGACGTGTAGAACTTGTGGTGACCAGCCGTCGCACGTACGTAAGACACTGGATCCGGTTCTGTTCCATAAGGGATGCGTACACCCGGCGTCACATCTTCATCTAGGCTGATACCACCTTGAGCGTGTAACAGAGCCTTACCTTCCAGCCCATATTTCACTTCCGAGCTTTCAACGATTTCAGCCAACTTTTCGGAAATACGATGACCGAGCTGGTTTGCCGACTCATCGCGACCATAGCGCCCTGCTTTGCCTTCTTTTTCCATTAAGATGTTGACCGCTTCTGCCATACCATAAATACCAAACATTGGCGCAAAGCGATCTTCTTCAATCAAGCCTTCTTTGGTTAAGAAGCCTTCAAAGAAGTTAGACTCTTCATGTAAGAAGCGACTACGTGCATTCATCAATTCGATCATGATGCTGCTGTAGTTAGGTAGTACTTGCTGTAAGAAGTCTACGCTGTCTTCAGATTTCAGAGCCACTTGCTTGAGGTTCATACGTACTAGCGTGTTTGAACCACCCGCCAGAGGCAAAGAGTTGTAGCAACTCACGATGCCAAAACGCTTATCTCCGTACGCAGCGGCGTGTGCAGGATAATTGGCAATGTGCGGCTTGCTGCATTCACAGATATTGCTCGCAGCATGACGAAGCAGGTCATCAGATGTGACTGCAGGGTCGTACATAAAGGTTAAGTTAGGTGCGATCTGCTTGAGTTCAGCATCCACACGTAAAATAGTGCGACATACAATGTTGTCACTAGGGCCAATATTAACGTGCATGAAGGCATCTGGCAGCGTGCGATCCAGCATGATCCAGAACAGCTTCAGCTTTTGGTATACCTGCTCATCCGTCAAACCGCCAACAAAAGGCATCAACACATCGTCCAACTGGCCTAAGTAAACCGGAATTGAAGTCACTGATGGAACGTGATGATAAAGGATGGTGAGCATGTTCAATGCTTCGTCGAAATTAGTAGCCGCGCTAAGCTCTAAATACTTGGAGCCTTGATGTAAGTATTTAGAATAATCAGGAAGCACATAGCGCGGCTTAAATGGGGCGTGACCTTCAAACATGTCACACAGCACACCTTGTTGTAAGGCTTGCTCTACTTCATTGCTTACCGGCATATACGGCAGACTGGCTTCAGCTTCTAAGGCAAGATAGCTCGACTTCTGTTTTGGGGACAGGTTGGCATCTGAAATGATATTGCTAAAGCATTGTTGTTGTTCTGAAAGTGTTGAAGAAGTAGATGACGCAGATTGGTGGCTCATGATTAAACCCTTAATATTCTTATGGGCTTATTTTATATCTCACACTTACATTTCCACTAATGAAATGTATGCAAGCCTACATTTCCAAAATGGAAAACACCATTTGTAACTTAGTAATTTATGAATAGATAGCTTATAAATTTTGTGAATAGACAGTTTTTAAATTGGCCATTTGCCAATTAACGATGGTTGTTTATCGATGATTGTCGTTGGGGAAGGGAAAGAATGAGCAGAAGAGATTAGGCCGCTTAATTGAACCGTTTAGTTTAAAACGCAAGTGCGTATAAATAGAAAACCCACATAACGGATCCAAAGATCGTTGATGTGGGTTTAGTCAATTAAGCGTGAGTGCAGTTATCTGGAGTTATCTATACGTCAACTCCAGATACGTCAACTACAGACAAGTAACCTATAGGTGAGGAACCACTTGTTTACGGCCTACACCCATCAGAACCTTCAAAGTACCTTGTGGGGTGTCGATTGAAAACGGTGTTGAGACTTCAACAATCGAAAAACCTGCTGCGCTCAATACATTCTGGGAGCGCTGTTCGCTGACCCCAAAATCTTCGCTGTCGTTTTCTAAGTACCAATCCCAGTGTACAAAAACCCCATCGTTTTCTAACAGAGTATAAATAAGGCTGACCGTATCTTGTAGGTTCGGAATAAAGCCACATACCGAAGAGGCTACCACTAAGTCAAACTGATTTCTGAATGCTGGGTGTTGGGCTGCAAGTCCGCGCGATAAGATATCAACGACGGGCTCTACATTAGACAGCTCTTTTTTATCTAACTCTTCAATCATCCCTTCTGAGATATCGAGAGCGATGATCTCTTTTGCAAAAGGAGATATTTTCTGGCTGAGTAATCCTGTACCACAACCAAAATCAAGGACACGGGTTCCGTTCAAATCAACGATCTGTGTTAACTGGTCAAATGCGGACTGTGCGAATACAGCAGTAGCGGGGTCGTTATCCCAATCAGGTGCGTACTCGTCCCATTGTTTCGCCATCATGGCCTCCATCTTTACTTCTTGTAGGTTCGGAACGCCCCCAGAATAAACCAAATTAGTCAATTCGTCATAGAGTTATCATGCAAAGATGGACTATTTCTAAGATAGTCAGCACAATATTCAGATAATATGCACCGCCACCCGCTCAATATGGAAATGAAATGAACCTTTCTCAAGTCCAAGCCTTTTGTTCTGTTGCTGATTTAGGATCCGTCTCTGAAGCTGCTCGACAGCTTGAATGCAACCGAACCAAACTGAGCATGTCGATCAAAGCCTTGGAAAAAGAGTTAGATGTCGAACTGTTTGTTCGCAGCGGTAACCATGTCGAACTGTCTGAAGCAGGCAAAGCCATCTACAAAGATTGCGAAGGCATGTTGGTAACGGCAGCACGCATTAAGCAAACCTGCTTACATGTTTCGGGTGAATTCAACGCCGAGATTTGGATCGCACGCGACGATTCCCTTCCCGATGAAATGTGGCAAAGTTTGTCGCACGCCCTAAACAACAAATACCCTTCCACTTCTTTCAACTTCGTTCTCGCGTCTAGTGGCGACTTGGCTAATCTTGTCGAAACTCAGCAAGTTGATTTTGCGTTTGGTGTCGATTACGAGCGTGTCGACGACCCAAGAATTATCTACAACCCACTCGGCAAGATCCGAATGATGTCGGTATGTAAGAAAGGGCATGATTTGAGTGCGATGCGAAGAGTGTCGGATGAAGTACTAAGAAATTCGATGCAAGCGACCATGGTTTATCTCAATGAAAAAGATAACCCTGAGCTTGAGCCCTTCTCTCGCCGATACATTGGTTTTTCTAGCTTCGATTTTATGTTGGATACGATTCTAAGAGAAGATGCATGGGGCGTAATGCCTGAGCCATTAATACGCCATTTATTGCGTGAACAAGAACTGGCAGTGATCAAGCACACATATGGCCTGACTCAAGAAGACTACTGTATGTTTACCGCGGCAGGTATGGCAGAACACCCAGGTATGAATTGGTTAGCGGATCAGATCAGCGATTACTTGTTTGATTTCTAAAGTGTCAGATAATGTTCTATCTCGACACTTAAAATCGTCTAACAAATAGAAAGCCCTCTCTTTAGAAGACCATCACGTGATCCACTAAATAACGTCCGTCTTCTTCAACTAACACCATTTCTGCCACAAATTCGCCTTTCGCAATGGTATACGCTTGCTTCCAAACAAAGGCGATGGAATCGGAGCGTCTGAATAGCGCCACAGGCTCACGTTCAGCAAAAAAGCCATTACTGTGCTGATAATGATGACACACCTTTTCCAGATACTCAGGCGTCACAATATCCTTCATGCGCTGCGTAAAGTCTCGGCAGTGTTGAGCATGGTCAACCTTGGTTGAACCGTCCATCAAATTGTCCATGATCGGGTTAGCAATCGCCCACAACTCGCTATCGTTGAGATCATCAAATTTCATCTTCATCCATTCCTTTGAAACTGCAGCCAAATAACACAATTCGATAAAACGCTTGCAACCAATCGGTTTTATTAATCATAAGCGATCTTATTTTACTTGCACACCATCTCTAGAAAACAGTCATCGTCAACTTTACTGACACCCGAGTCTATCACTAAGCTATTGAATTATAATAACTTGAGTATAAAACGAGTTACCGACATATAAACGTCATCAGATAAAGTTTGTAAAGCTAGCTCAATATTAGAACAATGAAGTTATCAAAAACATCTGGAAAATATTATGTGTGACAGGAAAAGCCAAAACGAAAACCGAGTACTATTGTTCTCAGCCCTTTTAGCATCAGGCTTCGCGATTGGCGGATTGGTGTTGGGTCTTCTCGTTGGCTCTCTAGTCATAGTATTTGACGGTGTCTATTCTCTTATCAGTTTACTGTTAACTTTATTGTCACTAGCTGCTTCGAAATACATTAATCGCCCATCAGACAGGGAGTTCCCGTTCGGTCGAGCAATCATTGAGCCAATCGTAATCGCCATTAAAGCGATTGTGATTCTGCTTGTGGTCGGTTATTCGCTTTACTCTGCGATTGGTGCTCTGATGACAGGTGGTCGTGAAGTTGATGCTTCTATCGCAACTCTGTTTGGTATTTTCAACGTATTGGGTTGTGGTTACGCTTGGTGGTACATCGCTAACAAGAGCAAACGTATTTCTTCGGGTTTGATTCAAGCTGAGTCTAAACAGTGGCAAATGGATACGCTGTTGAGTGTGGCAGTTACGGCAGGTTTCGTTGTTGCTTGGTTGGTGGCTTACTCTCCGTTTGCTGAATACGCGGTATATGCCGATCCAATGATGATGTTGCTGATGTCTTTCTACTTCATCAAAGTGCCGTTCGACATGTTGCGTGAAGCAATGCGTGAACTGCTAATGATGTCGGCAACCAAAGATATTTGTGACGCGGTAGATAAGAATGTTGTCGCTGTGGACAAAGATGCGGACCAAGATTTGGAGCTAATGGGTGTGACTAAGGTTGGTCCTGAATTAAGAATCAATGTTGATATTCATACCAACGACCAACAAGCGATTGCGGTCGATGATATTGAACGTACGCGCCGCCAACTTAAGCGACGCCTATCTAAGATGCCTTATGAGCTTCAATTGAACCTCAATATCGCGAGCTAAGAGCATTCTCTCTTAAGTTCAAGACTGAACCTCTTCAGAAGCCGACGCGTTAACCGTCGTCTTTTTGTCTCTGGTTACCCACCAGAAAGCCAGTGAACCAACAGTTACCATACATACGCCCTGCCAAAACGTCATGGTCAATGACAAGCCCAAAATCATCGAGGAAAGTAACGTCGCGAAGATTGGCGTAAAGTAAGACATGGTTGCAAGAAACACCATATTCCCCCCCAGAATCGCTGTGTTCCAAAGCGCGTAACCAGCCCCCATACATGCCCCAGCAAGCACTAAGTCAATCGCAGCACTTGAAGTCATCACCATGCCGGTTTCATCACTCAATGCGTATTTGATCCACAAAGTAATCGCCGTAGCGATAAAGAAAAGCACAATCGCATTCTGTCCTTTAGCAACGCGTTGGGTGTAATTGCAATATACCGCCCAAATAATCACGCCGAAGAATGCCATCGAATAGGTTTTAGGGTTGGTTGCAATATTAGCCGCGATTTGATCGACAGAAAGCCCCTGATCGCCGCTGATACTCCAAGCCACGCCAAAAAACGCTAAGACGATACTTGGATAAACCAACCAGTTTATCTTTTTGTCACTCAACAGCACCGCAAACAACACCGTTAGTGCAGGCCATAGGTAGTTGATAACGGCCATTTCTAAGGCTTGATGTCGGCTATTTGCCATTCCTAAAGCCAGAGCCAAGAAGATTTCGTAGCAAACGAATAAGGCACCACCGATCATCAAATACGATTTAGAGAAGCGCGACAGCTTAGGTAACCCCATAACACAGACTAACAACAGTGAGCTCACTGTATAAAGACTGGCAGCACCACCAATTGGGCCCAGTTGTTCTGACACACTACGAGACAATGCAATTAAGCAGCTCCATAGTAAAATGGCAGCAATGCCGTAGCAGCTATGGCGATGAGATTTCAGCACGCCTCTTCCTTCTTTTTATTGTAATTAGGTAATCAAAGCGAGCTTAAGCAAAGGTAGGCTTAAACACCACTATCGATAAGTTGCAGTAAGTAAAAATAAGTAGCCGAGCACATAACTGTACTCGGCTATCAATCATTTACTCAAAAATCTAAAAGCAATTAGCAATTAGCAATTAGCAATTAGCAATTAGCAATTATGCCAACAAAAGTGCTTGCAGGTCAGCCAGAGACTTAACCTGATAATGAGGGTTAATTCCTGCTGGCGTCGCTTTCTCTTGGCTGTTCAACCAACAGGTCTCAATACCAAAATCCAAGCCACCTAAAATATCAGAGTGTGGGTTGTCCCCGACCATCAATACTCTTTGCTTTGATGGCAACCCAATCAGCTTGTGTGCATGTTCAAAAATTTCCGCGTCTGGTTTAGCGACACCGACTTCTTCAGAAATGATCACATGATCAAAGTAGTCTGTCATTCCTGTTCGTTCCAAACGGATTGACTGCAGCTCTGTGAAACCATTGGTGATGATGCCCATGTTCACTTTGCCTTTTAACGACTCCATCAACTCTTTTGCACCAGGAAGCAGAGAACAGATGTCTGCCATTGCGGCTAAAAACGCACTGTTTAGTGCTGCCGTGGTTGTCTCTAACTTTGTTGCCCAGCTTTCAAAACGCGTGTGCTTCAGTTGTGCAGCCGTAATACGGCCATCTTGGTAATCGACCCATAACGGCAAATTAACCTCTTGATAAACTGAATAATCCTGTTCGCTAAAGTCCACGCCAAAACGGGAGAACATCAGCTTCATTCCTTGAAAAGCATCAAAGTGGAACAAAGTTTCATCTGCATCAAAGAATATCCAATCGTACTTCATTTTATGTCCTATTATTCGCGCGGTTGAGCAGTGCTTGTATTTATTTTCTCGTTGCCTCAAAGGCCAGATGTGCATTCTACTATCAATTTTGTGAGCCTGAATATAGTTCTAAGAATTTATAGAAAACAAGCAACAAGTCATGATATATCGCAAATTTTGCCACATATTAAACCAATACCATACAAGAAATACACTTAAGTACCGGGAGGTACCATGAAGCACTTCTTACCGTCATCCGTCATGCTCACCCCATTCCTTGTTAAGTATTATGATGAACAACCAGAAGACACCTCTGACGCCTTAGATACCGATGAGTCTCAGCAACCTCAAATTGAAGCTAACGATGACTCACGCAAACCATCGACACAAACTGAACTTGAACCGACGTTGAGTGAATAGCCTTTACTTTCATGGTCATGGAACGCAATTCTGTTATTAAATCAATCAATAGTTCGCTTTCCATTACTGACAATAAACACATAAGAAAACCATAAAAACGATTGCTATATGAGCCCTATCACAACACATAATCACAAAGTGGTAGTTCGGAATCAAAGTTGTTCCAGATCAATGGTCGACCAGTTGATTGCCGACAACATGTAGGAAATTAAAAAATCATAATTAACGGAGTTTTCCAATGTCTACTGCATTTTACATCCCTACAATCAACTTCATGGGTACTGGCTGTTTGAAAGATGCTGCTGATAGCATTCAGTCTCAAGGCTTCAAAAAAGGTCTGATCGTCTACGTGATGTTGCAAAAGCGATGGGTGTGAATGTTGAAGGTATGACAGCAGAGCAAGGCGCAGAAGCAGCTATCAACGCGATTGTTCAACTAGCAAATGACGTGAACATCCCAACAGGTATTGCTCAACTGGGTGCTAAATTGGAAGACATCCCGACTCTGTCTGACAACGCTCTTAAAGACGCTTGTGGTTTCACTAACCCTAAACAAGCGACTCACGAAGAAATCTCAGCGATCTTCGAAGCGGCAATGTAATCTAGCGACAATTTATTCGAGCTAGAAACACGCGGCTCTTGCTAAAAACAAATAGCTAACACAAACGGGCTCACCTTCTGAGCCCGTTTTTTTTCTTCCTGTCTCTTTCAATTCTTTGCCTTCATAGCCAACCAAGAACGACGAATCACTAGCTACTCACCACTAAAAAGTCGCATTGTTGCGATCGCTTGGTTATAGTCAAACTATTGATATATAGAATGACAAACAGGTTCCATTGAGTCGTTGGATAGTTAGCACCTCATTATTAGCTTCACTCGTTGCCCACTCCGCTCAAGCAGAGGATCAAAATGAGTGTCACAGTCACAGTCAGCCGCTAGAAGACGCCCCTGTTGAAAAAGCCTACCACTACCTCAACAGTAAATTTTGCCAACCCGCATTATGGTTTGACAGTTTCTTTGTCGATGACCGCATTACCGAAGATGCTCGAGCGGGCACTTCTGTGCGTTGGTACAACGATTTTATTTACTCAGAAGGTGGTGACGTCGACTACTCAACCAAGCTCAACGCACGTTTACATCTTCCCTTTGCGAGTAAGCGCCTAAAATTAATCTACGAATCTGTCAGCGATGAAGAGTTCTTTGATTTCTTTCCACAAGATTCAGAGGAATTAGAGAGCGCACTCGGCCTTCGTTACGATGCTTATGCGAAGGGTTACAGTAGCTTCAATATTAAAGCGACACTGCGTCCGCGTATTGAAGCTCGTTATCGCTTTACCTACCCTCTCACTACCGATGCCGTATTCAGGCTGACCCAACGTGTGTATCAAGAAAAGCAAGAAACTGGCGAGATCACCGATATCGATTTTGATCTTTCTTTGAGTGATGACTTCTTAGCGCGATGGTCGAACTTTGCAGGTTATAACGACGACCTTAAAGGCTGGGAGTACGGTACGGGGCTGACTTTGTATCACTACCTTTCTCAAGACCAAGCTCTGCAATACAGCGCGACGATTACAGCAACCAGCGAGCCGTATAACCACTACGAATATTCACAAGTGTCGATAACCTACCGAGAAAACGTTTGGAAAGAGTGGCTGTTCTACGAATTGATTCCGCGCTATCAATGGGAACGAAAGCCCTATGAGGAACATACCGAAGAAGCCAACATCACCCTTAGGCTTGAAGTCTTGTTCAACAATGTCTAGTCGAACAATATCTAGTGAGTGAGTGTTTGTGACATGCGGGCATCGTGAGATAAAAACATGGATACAAAAAAGCACATCATGTGATGTGCTTTTTCAGTTCTATATAAGGCTTAAGCTGTAGTCTTAACCCTTGTAGTTTCTTACTCGTGCCGCTTCTGCTTCACGCTTGTCGACCACGGTTTTACCGATTGGCGCCAATGAGATAACCGCGAGCTTAAGGTGCTGAATCGCAAACGGAATACCGATAATAGTAATGAAACACGCTACTGCTGACATGATGTGACCAATCGCCAACCAGATTCCAGCAAATAAGAACCAAATGATGTTACCAATCATACCAAGTGGGCTGGTCCCGATGTCAGTTTCATTGGTCAATTCATCACGTGAAATCGCTTCTTGACCAAATGGGAAGAATGAGAAGTTACCCATTACAAAACACGCTCTACCCCATGGAATACCAACGATGGTGAGGAATGCGAGCAGTCCGAAGAACCACCATGCCAACCCCATAAATACGCCACCAAACAGAAACCAAATGATGTTTCCTATTGTTCTCATGTTGTCTTCTCCAAACCTTTGAATACTGTTTATTTCATATGCCGAGTAAGGCAATACTTGTTCTAATAGGTTCATTATTATTGAGTCTTTATGAACCGCTTATGAATCGCCTACATTTCCTGTGATTGATACACACCACGAAACGCCAAATCCGCATAGGGATCATCGATTTTATTTGATACCATGTTCGTAGATTTTTAGTATCACAAAGCTAAACAACTACAACAACTACAACAACTAATTTAAGGCCGAATTTATGAGCAACACTGAGCAACCTAAAAAGAAAATGAAAAACTGGGTGCCAATCGTCTTCTTCGGACTTCTCAGCACGGTGCCTGTATTCATGTTTTTAGTCGACGTGTACATCAACCAATACATGTAACAAGACCCCGCCATCCTATCGGCGTAAAAATGAATACAGGAAACATGTCCTGTATTCATCTCAGTTAAATCACTTCTACTGTAATTAATTCAATTCTTCTGCGATCAAATCAACTCTTAGTTAATTAAATCAGCTCTTCGTTAATAAAGTCTAGAATGTCGATCAGCTCATGATCTGGCAAGTTTAGTAAGTTATCACCCACATACCATTCAATCTTACATTGGGTAGGCAGTTCGCTGATCGCTGGGTTTCCTATCCAAACCTTGTGCTTCTTAGCTATATTGTCGCGCAGGATAATGCCACCCTCAAAACTCACCGGTAAATAGAGGTGAAGCATGTTTACTTGGGGTTGCTGCGGGTTCACTTTGAACTGCGGGTAATCTTGTAAGATTTGATAGATTTGCTTGGTACGCTCATACAATGCTGGCATCAACTCGATCCGTTGATCAAACTGCATTGCTGCCGAAACCACGTAAGGCGTGCGATGATAAACATTTCCGCCCTGACGCTTCATCCATGCTGAAGCTTTTGCTACGAAAGCCTTATCACCTAGTAGGAGTGACCCCCCAAGACCATTTAATCCTTTATAGAGCGAAACATAAGCTGTATCGAACCCCTTAGCAATCTCGCTATATGGCTTTTGATAATACGCGCCACACTCCCACAAACGAGCACCATCCATATGCAGATGAATCGATTGTTCTTTGCAGTACTGCTTTATCGCTTCAAGCTCTTCCCACTCAGGCAGCTGACCACCAATCTCTCGCATCGGTAGTTCATACAATGCCGCGGCAATCTCATCAGGCCAAGCCTTTAAATCGTCGACATTCCAAGTGCGAAATACATTACCAACCGGAAGTATATTGAAACGGTTCTGGAGCTGATACCCTTGGCGTTCATGGCGCATAATATGGCTGGATTCGTGCATCGCCACCAAAGGATTTCTTTTTTCTTGGCAAGCAATCTCTAACGCTGTCGGTTGATTCATTGTGCCAGTAATCACAAACACGGCGGCTTCATAGCCGAGCAAATCAGCCACTTTGCTTTCAAAACTCTCAATAAAATCGCCATCACCGTAGGTGTCGTGCGCCACATCATGTGTTTCGCACCATTCAGCCATTTGCGCGAAGGTTTGTGCTGGTGTTGGATCGAAGTGACCAGAAAGCAGCAAATTACATTGTTGACGCAAGTCCGTGCTCATACCTTTTCCTTTATTCATTGTCGTTCTATGTAGGGTGATTGAATTATTTACGTTAGCCTTCAACGGTGACATAAAGTGCACCTCTTCGCTTTTATTATTAGCGAATAATTAGTTTTGCGCAGTCATCGGCTGCGTGTGCCGGAAATACTCAAATTGACGGGTGTTTTATATAATTAAGTCCCTAAAAACACGCGCATCTAACTAGATAAGTATGGGTTAATTCGTTGTTGTTCAACCATTCTTCTATTATTGTATATCTATAATTCCAATAAATATTATTCGTTAATGGACAAAGAGGGCTATATGTCGAAAAATCGAGTCTTGGTGCTATTCGCCCACCCTTCTCAGCATCGCTCTGAAGCGAACAAACCCTTATTTGAGCAAGCCAAGCGTATTGAAGGCGTCACCTGTGTCGATCTTTATGCTGAATACCCGACCTTCAAGATCAATATCGATCGTGAACAGAAACGCCTGTTGGACCATGACATCATCATTTTTCAGTTCCCACTATATTGGTACTCAACACCCGCGATTCTTAAAGAATGGCAAGACCTCGTCCTAGAATACGGATTTGCTTACGGCACCGACGGTAATGAACTGCAAGGTAAGAGCTTGTTATGCAGTATCACCGCTGGCGGCAAAAAAGAGGCTTATCAAACTGACGGTTATAACCACTTCACCATCCGTGAACTGCTTCACCCAATCGAACAAACGGCGTCTTTGTGCGGCATGAACTACTTGGCTCCATTGGCTTTGTTTGGTTCACGTACTGCGTTAGAAGAAGGCCGAATTCAAGATCATGTAAATAGCTACAAATCGCTTTTGGAGGCTTTTGTTGCGGGCGAAGTCGATCTTAAAAAGGCAAGCAAGGCTGAAAAGCTAAACCATTATGTCGATGAAATGATGAGCAGAGGTTAGATCATGACAGGATATTTTCTACAAGCATTTATCTATTTGCTCGCGGCAGTCATCGCCGTCCCTATCGCCAAAAGGCTTGGCCTCGGCTCTGTGCTTGGTTACCTGATTGCCGGTGTGGTGATTGGCCCAATCATCGGCTTAGTGGGTGAAGAGACCACGACCATTCAACACTTTGCCGAATTCGGTGTAGTAATGATGCTGTTCTTGGTCGGGCTTGAGCTTGAGCCGAAGATGCTTTGGGCAATGAGAAACCGCCTGATGGGGCTCGGCGGCCTACAAGTCGGTGGCACAACGGCCATAGTCATGGGGATTGCTCTGTTCTTCGGGCAACCTTGGACGATCGCGCTGACTATCGGTTTGATCTTCGCACTGTCATCTACCGCGATTGTTCTCCAAACCTTTAATGAGAAAGGGCTCTCCAAGACAGAAGGCGGCAAGAATGCTTTCTCGGTCTTACTGTTCCAAGATATCGCTGTCATTCCGATGCTGGCATTTATCCCTCTATTGGCATTGCCAGAATTAATCGAAGCTGCACAAAGCGCGGTCGCTTCGACTTCTGATCACCATGAAGAGTTGAGTCTTGTTGCTGGCCTACCCGGCTGGGCTTATGGCCTTGTGATCACAGCATCTATTGCGATTGTTGTGGTCGGCGGGCACTTCTTGAGTCGTCCACTGTTCCGCTTTGTGGCGAGCTCAGGCTTGCGAGAAATCTTTGCTGCAACCGCACTGATGTTGGTTATTGGTATTGCTGCACTAATGAGCCTAGTCGGCCTCTCACCAGCTTTAGGAACCTTCCTTGCAGGTGTGGTATTGGCGAACAGTGAATTCCGCCACGAGCTTGAGTCTAATATAGACCCGTTTAAAGGGCTGCTACTTGGCTTGTTCTTCATTACGGTAGGTGCGGGCATCAACTTTGATGTTCTATTCAACGACTTTGGTTTGATCATTGGCCTCACTCTTGGCGTTATGCTACTTAAAGCCTTGGTGTTGTTTACATTGGCGTTGATCTTCAAAATTAGAAATAGCGACCGTTGGTTGTTTACGTTGAGCTTGGCGCAAGCCGGTGAATTTGGTTTTGTACTACTGAGCTTCTCGGCTCAAAACCACGTATTGCCTGCTGATATAGTCCAAACTCTGTCGCTGGTTGTTGCTCTTTCAATGTTCCTAACACCAGGCTTATTCATTCTATTTGATAAAGTGATACTTCCTCGTTACGAGCAAAAGTCTAACGACCGAGAAGCCGATACTATCGAAGAGAAAGGTACGGTGATCATTGCTGGTATTGGCCGATTCGGTCAAATCGTTAACCGCTTATTGGTGTCGAATGATGTCAAGACTGTGGTTTTGGATCACCAAGCCAACCAAGTCGATTTACTTCGCTCTATCAACATCAAATCTTACTTTGGTGATGCGACTCGTCATGACTTATTGCATACAGCAGGGATCGAAGAAGCCGCAATGTTTGTCGTCGCTATCGATAACCAAGACTCAAGCGTTGAATTAGTAAAATACGTTAAACACACCTACCCTAAAGTGAAAATTTTAGCGCGTGCGTTCGACCGTGGTCACAGTTACCGCCTACGAGAAGCTGGTGCAGATTCTGTAGTCTCAGAAACGTACCACTCGGCACTCGAAATGGGCGCAGAAGCTCTACGTTCTTTAGGGCACCATCCATTCTTCGTTGAACAGCAAAAATCAACGTATCAACGTGTTGAAAGCCGTAAGTCTGAAAAACTATACCAAGCTTGGTCTGAAGCGGAAGAGAACCCACGTTACGACAACAACTACCGACAAATCTTCATTCACCTTGAAGAAGCAATGAAAGAAGACATGAAAAAAGACCGTTCAGACAAGCACTCTCGCTCAGAACGAGGTTGGACACCGCCACCGAAAGGCTATGCAGATGGCTTTGAGGAAGAACAAACCTAAGCAGAGCTCAAATTCGAGGTTAACAACCACTCAAAAAGCGGCTTTCGGGTCGCTTTTTCATTCTCTAAATACGAATAGCACGACCGATGAAGCCAAAACACGGAACCTAAATCAGATGAACCACGACATTTATGTGATCCAGTTATAATTTTCAATCTCAAGCTACCCGTAAAAAATGAATTCACTTTTTACATTTATAAAACATTACCTCTCCACATAAACCATACCGTCAATGGGGTATATATGCATTCTTTTAAGCCCTTCAGTCGTCGTTCTAATTCGTAGCGACCATCCTCTAACGTTTGAGTTACATTGCATATATCTAAACACGCCCCACAAGTCGCCACTAAAGCATTCACATCGCCAATAATTAACGCTCCGCACTCACAAATTCAAACCATAAAAATTAACACAAACGTTTCAAAGTATGTCTATCGTTACAATTTGTAACGAATGCCAGTTGTCGGTATAGTCCTGCACTTCAAAAAGTGAGGCGGTTGCGCTCACCTTAAAGGAGATATAATAATGATTACTAATGATGCAGTAATAATGGGCATGTTAGCTGTTATTCTTGGCGGTGTTTTTATCACGGAAAGTAGCCCAAATAGCGCACTGAAAAAATTCTACTCGTTCGTTCCGGGTCTATTGCTCTGTTACTTTGTTCCTTCTCTATTGAATAGTTTAGGCATCATCGATGCGTCAAACTCAAAGCTATACTTCGTTGCAAGTCGCTACCTATTACCGAGTGCACTCGTTCTTCTGATCATCTCAGCAGACCTTCGTAAAATATTTGGTCTTGGTTCTAAAGCCGTCATCATGTTCCTAACCGGTACTGTCGGCATTATCATTGGCGGGCCTTTAGCGATTCTAATTATCGACCAAGTTAACCCTGACCTTGTATCTGGCGATGTATGGCGCGGCCTTACAACAGTGGCTGGCTCTTGGATTGGCGGCGGTGCAAATCAAGCAGCAATGAAAGAAGTGTTCGAGGTTGATGACCAATTATTCTCTGCAATGATTACGGTTGATGTTATCTGTGCGAACATTTGGATGGCTGTATTGCTTATCATGGCAGGCCGTCAGAAGAAGATTGATGCATGGTTAAAAGCTGATACTTCATCTATTGAAGAGCTAAAAGAGACGGTTTCTAAATACCAAGAAGAGAACGCTCGCCCAACAACCACAACAGATTTAATGAAGATCACGGGAATTGCGTTCGGTCTTACCGGTCTAGCTCACTTATTCAGTGACCTAATCGCACCTTGGATCTCGACCAACGCTCCAGAACTCGCGAAATACAGCCTTACATCAGGCTTCTTCTGGTTAATCGTAATGGTGACAACGTTCGCGCTCATCGCTTCATGCTTCAAATCTACACGCAGCCTTGAGCACAGCGGCGCGTCTAAAGTTGGTTCAGCGTTCATCTACATCCTAGTTGCAACCATCGGTATGCAAATGGATGTGACGGCTATCTTAGACAATCCAGGCTACTTCTTCATTGGTATCACATGGCTAACTATCCATGCCATTCTAATGATTGTGATGGCGAAGCTTATCCGTGCACCACTGTTCTTCATGGCTGTCGGTAGCCAAGCTAACGTTGGCGGCGCAGCATCGGCTCCTATCGTAGCAGCTGCATTCCACCCAGCACTGGCGCCAGTAGGTATCCTAATGGCAGTATTGGGTTACGCTCTCGGTACATACGGCGCTTACATCTGTGGTCTCATCATGCAGGCTGCTGCGGGTTAATAGAATCGCTTCAATCCAATAACACAAAAGGCTGAACGATGATCGTTCAGCCTTTTTCGTTTCTAAAACTGTATTTCAAATAACGGCTTAATCGAACAAAGACGCCAGCTTATTTTCAACAACTGGGCTGATATTAAAGCTCAACATAAAATCTGGACGCGTTTCTTCGTCTTTCTCAAGGTAATAGTTCGCTTCAATGCCAAACTTCCAAGGACGTCCGTTCAACACAGTAGTCTTGCTTACGCTTATATTCAACGGAATTTCCGCCTGATCCTTATTCCAATCATACGAGAATGTCGGCGCAGAGCGGCTTTGTTGCGTAATTCAGTTTAGAGACAGAGCAGCCCCATTTCGTGCGTTTCTTAGTCAATACGGCAAGTTTCAGGCATACCTAACCCAGTGAGCTTGTTCAACGCTTTTATCATCGCGTAAGTTTCTCCCACTTGTGCATTGTAATTTCTTAAACTTAAACGACCACCAAATAACTGTTTAACTCGATACATCGCTGTTTCTGACAGGGAGCGTTTGTGGTAACCATACCGCTCTTTCCAATACTTATTTGAGCCATATAACTTCTGGCAACCTACTGCGAGATTTCGGGGATGACCCCGCTCCCAGAAGGCAGCCCCTTCTCTTGGAGGAATAAGCGCAACGGCTCGCTTAATCTTAATTGCATCGTGACATGCTCTCGTATCATAAGCGCCATCACCAGACACCTCGTGGATACTTCGGCGAGTTTGTTTCAGTAAATTCGGGAGTACTTCTCCATCTGTAACTTTCGATAGACTTAGCTCGGCTGCAATAATTTCATGAGTGTTTGTATCCACGGCAATATGAAGTTTTCGCCAGACTCTACGTTTGCCATCTGTCCCGTGTTTTTTGACTTTCCATTCACCTTCGCCATAAACCTTAAGGCCAGTCGCATCAATCCAAAAGGTCAAAGAACCGCGGTTAATGAGTGATTGGTTGTATTGCTTCCAGTTGGTTGTTTTGTAACGAGGTTTAGGCATAGGGCTACGAGAGGGAGTGAATGTAGCTGATCAGATCGTAGGTTTTAGGTTTAGTTCCAATGAATTACGCAACAAAGCCTTCCATTCATAATCATTGGCAGGAAGGCCTTCGCTAAGGTCTGAGTCGAAATATCGAGTAAAAATGCAAATGTTTTTTTCATTCCCCTGTGTTTCGATTGTCAGTTTTGTCTTTATTTTCAAAATTATATACAATAGGACTAGCGAGCGTGACTGCAAAATCGTGGTTATAGGATAGTTAGAAAATATGATAATGAATTTAATCTATGGTCTAATTTCATTGTAAATGTAAGAAGTCACGCTGTCTTTGAAAGTTGACCAACTAAAACAGCATGACTGGGGGTTCTTTGTTTAGGAATGAATACTAATTCCTGAATACAGCTCGCTCATCGTTAAAGAATCAAAAAACAACGTAAAAAATCACGTTCTTTCCCTATGAATAATATTTAATTTTCGAAAACACACCTAAATACGAACACTCTTCAGAAACTCCACAGAAAAAATTAAATTATACACCAACCAAGCCATTCAAATCGGACCAAAACAATGGGCATTTAGGACTTAACATCTTATTTATTAGAATCTTAAATAATAACAAATAGAATACAACACATCGGATTTGTTATTTATAAATATCAAATTACTATCTCGCCGCTCAATAATTTCTAACCAAAAAATAAACAATAAAAAGGTATTAACATGTCTATAACTTTTCAAGGTAACCCCGTTTCAATCTCAGGTCTATTTCCTAAACCTAATCAAGTAGCACCAAGTTTTACTCTCTGCGACAAAGAATTAAATAGCCTAACCTTAGAAAGCCTAAAAGGGAAAAATGTCTTATTAAATATTTTCCCTAGCATTGACACCCCAGTTTGTGCTGCAAGCGTTCGTACATTTAACGAGAAAGCCGCTAATTTAAACAATACAATCGTATTATGTGTTTCTGCTGATCTACCCTTTGCTATGAATCGTTTTTGTGGTGCAGAAGGCATTGATAATGTAACAACCGCTTCTTTCTTCAGAGAGTCATCATTCACTGAAAACTACGGTGTAAACTTAAATGAAGGTGCGCTTGAAGGATTAGCTGCGAGAGCTGTTATCGTTATCGGTCAAGATGGTATAGTCAAACATAGCGAATTGGTTTCTGAAATTACTACTGAACCAAACTATGAATCTGCGCTAGCGGTTTTATCATAATCATGCGTAAACTACTTATTGTTGCTGCCACCCTTTATTCAATAAACGCCTTCGCAAAGTTTGAAACTACTGAAGACGATGCTGGATTTGGAGAGACACAAGTCGTCACACTTGATAACACCACAAAGTTTGATCTGATTGGTACACCATTAGAAGTAGGCGATTTATTGCCTTCGGCTAAGATGTTGACTTCAGATTTAGAAAGCTATGATACTAGTGCGCAAAGTAAATCGATCAAAATTTATAGCATATTGACATCTGTTGATACACCTGTTTGTGTTCAACAAGCTATTGAGCTTTCTCAATACATAGAAAGCAACCATCACAAACTTCAAGACATTGAATTTTATGCAGTCAGTGCGGATACTCCTTTTACTCAACAGCGGTTCATTAGAGAGCATTCTCTTGACGGAGCGACATATCTTTCTGACTCTTCGGAACATAAGTTTGGCCTCAATACAGGAACTCAAATTAAGCAGTTAGGCTTACTTAGTCGAAGTATTATTGTAGTGGGTATGAATAACCAAGTCATTTATACCCAAAGAGTACCTGAACTTACAACTATCCCTAGTTTAGAACGAGCAGTGAAAGTTGCGTTAGAAAACCGCTAGACTCCGGAAATATATAAGGGGCATTAGCCTCTTATATATTAACCTAATTCCAATTAGGCTTTGTTGCGTAATTCAATGGAACTAAATCAAGAACCTACGATCTGATCAGCT
>NZ_JBFSUD010000044.1:0-39214 GCF_041467175.1 Vibrio sp. 10N.247.310.24 | reverse complement strand
GCTCGGAAGGATCCTTCAACCGATCACTTTGGCTTTAACTGATCGGCATTAGCCCAAATAGAGGCTGCTTTTTTTGTTCTTGTCTACAGGCTCTGATCTGAGCGCTGAGCAAGAGTATCTAGTGAGTCAAAAGATTACTCTGCAGCTTTTGTCTCTTCAGTTTCGATACCAGCTTCTACAGATCCTTCTGCTTGTTCTAGAGTGGCTTTCGCTTGTTCTTCAGCTTCCATTTTTGCGCGATCAGCTTTAGAAATATAGCGAGGCTTGTTGCTACCATGCAGTTTAGAATTCGCCTGTTTCTGTCTTTTCTTTAGAATTTGATTGATTTTTTTCTTACGGTTCATTGCTGCATAGCCTTGTATTTAGTTTATGCGGTGGAGGATAATCATTTTAGATCTAGAACTCAACCTGTACGGTCTCTCATTAGGTAATTAATCATGTTCCAACATAACAACATTCTACAAGGCGAACTCGAGACGGAGTACAAAACCGTTATTGCGATGGTGCACATCTACTGCAAAGATCACCACGGTGCGGTTCGTCAGAATAACGCGTTATGTGAAGAGTGTGAGCAACTGTTGCGTTATGCAGAGACACGACTTGATAGATGCCCTTATGGCGAAGCAAAGCCGACCTGTAACAAGTGTCCGATTCATTGTTATAAGCCTGATCCTAAAGAGCAGATGCGTTTAGTGATGCGCTATGCAGGGCCAAGAATGCTACTTAAGCATCCGATTTTAGCAATACGACATTTGATTCATGAGAAACGTAAAGTGCCAGAGAAGCCACTGCCGAATGTGTCTAATCGCCATATCCGAATGAACAAGAAGTAACTGGTGCTTTAAAGTGGTCGCAGAAGAAACGAAAAGGTCTGATTGCTCAGACCTTTTGTGTTTCTGCTAACTGCCTTATCAGAAGGCAGTCTTGTAGAAAGAATACTTTATGTATAAAGCTATACCGCTTGAGGCTCGTCGTAGGTCACTGTGAGATTGTTGATCCAGCGTCGGCTCAAGTAACGGTGCGAGCATATTGCCAATTTCACCACTTCTTCTACTAACATCAGGCCATAGATGTATTTGAAGTCCCATCCTGCGACAAACGCGCCATAAACACACACTGGAATGCCCACCATCCACATCGCGATGAAATCCATGCGAAGGCAGAAAGCGTTATCACCACCAGCACGAATAATACCGTTAATGATCACCATGTTGAGCATACGAATCACCACTGCAAAACACATGATCATCATTGCTGGCGAAGCAAGCGGGTACAATGCATCTGTAGAAAGGTTTAACCATGATAGTACATGCTCTTTACCCATAAACAGTAGCAAGCCAACGACAGCGCCAAAGCCAACGACGGCTTTAATGAATGTTAGACCCATGCTCATAGCATCATCAAATTCATCACGGCCCAGCGAATGGCCAAGCAATACTGAACACGCCACCGAAATACCAAAGAATATTGAGTAACACAGCGATTCGAACGGTGCGAGCATCGAGAACACCGCAAGTTCAGTCGTGCCCATGTGACCAAAGATCATTTGATATGCCATTGTGCCCATTGCCCACAACACGGCATTCATCGTTAGCGGCAACGCAATACGACGGTAAGAAAGCCACAGTGATGGACGGTGTGGTGAGCTTGGGGTGGTTAGCAGCCAGTGTTTACGAACACGCATGTAGCTATACATTAAGCCCACTTGAATCAATCGCGCTAAGGTTGTCGCCAATGCAGCACCCGCAACGCCCATTGCTGGAATGCCGAAAGCCCCTTTAATTAGAATGAAGTTAAGTGCAATGTTGAGTGCAATGGTAACACCACCTAGCAATAGTGGGATTACGGTGTCACCTGATGAGCGCATGCTTGCTTCTACCACTACAACAATGTGAGTTAGAAGTAGAACAGGGAACCCATACCATAGGTAAGTCGCTCCAAGCTCAATCACGGTTTGATCGCTAGTTTGCAACATCATTAAAATCTGAGAACCAAGAGTGATGATTGCTGTAACAGGCAGCAGAACTTTTAAACCAAACACCATCGCGATGGATGATACTGTTCGTGCGCTTTTTCGGTCATTCTTTCCCCAGTATTGAGCGACTAATGTACCGTTTGCTGAGGCCAACCCTGCCATAATCATAATAGCAACGAAGTGCCATTTTGATGCAATTCCCACAGCGGCTGCTGCTTCCATACCAAAATCACTGACCATCAAGACGTCAGCAAGGGCAAGAATAGCAACCAGCGCACTTTGCAAAGCAACAGGCAAACCAAGTTTAACTATACGAGGTAATATGCTCTCTGGCTTGTTATTCATAGATGAGTTAGGGTTGATGTTAGTTGTCATAAGCTCTCCGATTTATGGCAGAACTATAGTGATTTGAGCGAAGTAACAACATGTTTAAAAAACAACAAAACCTGTGCGAATCCGTCATTGATACCATGGAGCCTAAATCAACGTGGCAAGATGATGTTTTTCTCGCGGAACATTGCAAAGAACGTTTTTTGACCGTTGAAGATATCCCAGAGATGAAAAGCTTTGGTGTCTATATGGGCGGTATGGCAAAACTATACGATGGTTATTGGGTTGAGCGAGAATCCGTTAATGTTCATACGTTGATTTTCACTATGGAAGGTGGCGGCATTCTAACAACCACGACATCAGTACAAGCGATTACACCGTATACGCTGGTGGTTCTTCCTGCCGGAACCCCATTTCGTTTTGAACTCGATCCGCAATATAACTATTGGAAAATGGCGTGGATGTTGACTCCCGATACTAAGCAGTGGCAACACATAGCAAGTTTAGGTCAGGGGATTGTGCCTTTTGGAGAGTGTGAGCAGATCTGGTCATTAATGAACTTGGTTTACTTTGAGATAGGGGGCCGAGCCAGTTACCGTAAGTTACTCTTGAGTGAAATAGTCCGAACGTTGACGGGGTTTGAACCCAAATCAACAAGCACCACCGCTCGTGTTCAAGCGCTCTATAATGAGATTGAAAGTAGTCTGCATCAACCATGGACAGTAGCTGGTATGGCTCAAAGGGTGTTTATCAGCGAAGAGCAGCTTAATCGAGTTACCAAAACGCTCTTCGACCTATCACCACGCAGCAAGTTGATTCAACTAAGAATGGATAAAGCGACCAGTTTGTTAAAATACCAAGATTGGTCGGTGTCGATGATTGCCAACCGCTTGGGTTACAAAGATCCTTATAACTTCTCACATCGCTTTAAAAAGCATTTTGGTTTATCTCCAAGCCAATACCGTAAAAGCCATCGACTTCCCGGGTAGAGTTGGTAGTCCACTAAAAATTCGTTTCTTAGAACAATTCCACAAGATCAATTTTGCAGTAAATGTACGGTATTAAGTGATCTATCAATTTAGTATTTTTGTACTATTCGATAATATTGGAAATATCTTAAAAGACGACTGCTTATGAAACGTAAGGAATCCATACCAAAAATAGCGGATCACGTAGACGATTTTAAACTTCCGTCTAAGTGGGTTCTAAATAAAAAAGAGTTTCAATCTGGTACGAGGATCGTCCGAAATCAGGAGTGTGGCTCGATAATAGGGACGCTTGCTGAACCTCATCGTAAGGTTCTTTTTTACTTATATCAAAATAAAGGGCACGTGATCAGTAAGCGGGTTTTGAAGCGTGTAGGTTGGGCGGGGAAAGCCGTGACATCAGCTTCAGTATTGGTTGCTATCTACGAGATAAGAAGGATCTTAGACTGTCGTTGTATAAAAACGGTTTCTAACGAAGGTTATGTACTGGAGGATTAATTACCCTTTATTGATATCCTGTTCATATATTAATAATAAAAATTTAATCTCTTTACCGTATACGCTGCTTTCATTATCTTCGATTTTAAACGTCCACTTATAAGCGACGTTATACAAAAATGACTGAATTTAACTTTGTTGCTGGCTATATCGTAAGGGAACTGTATAAAAATGGACGCCTATCCTGTAATAGATACTCACCACTCTGAACACAACGTAATACTTGAACTCAACGGAAAAATAGTTGAACTCGACACCAAACTTATTCGCAATGTTGAAAACGGCTATGTTCTGGCTACCATGCCTTTAGCGTATCGTAAGATCATTCTGTTTATGAATCAAAACCGAGGGAAATTGTTCAGTGTCGGGCAATTGAAGAAGATTGGCTGGGAGAATGGGTCAGTCACTAACTCGTCAGTGATTGTTGCGATATCTGAGATCAGATCACTATTCGGGGATGGCCTAATCATTACCATTACTGGTGAAGGCTACATATTTCAGCCTTAACCTGAAGAACACCTCTATTTCTAGTATTGATGCTTTTTGTCGACTTTTGCTCAGAAGTCATCAAACAAAAAGAGCTCTTCGTTAGACGGAAAGTCATAACTAAGAGCTCTAGAGGCAACTATCCTACCTGAGGAGGATAGTTGCCATTCGAGCTTACTCGCCTGCAATCTGTAGAGGAGAGCGTTTTAAGCTAGCAATCAACATGTAGATCGTTGTAGCGAGTAAAGACGCGAACAGGTAAGTGAATAATCCCGCTTGTGAATCCATAAAGCTATCCGCGACCAATGGGCCAGCGACTGAACCGATGCTGTAACACAACAGCATAACCTGAGTCACTGACACTAGATAGCTTGGGTCTAAGTTACGACAACCCAAGTTAATCGCGATTGGGTAAAGTGCAAAAGTCGCCATACCTAACACAAACAAGCTCATACCAAGAACATAAAAATCATGGTTAATCGTTAGTACACCAATGCTTGCAACCCCTAGTAGGCAGAACAGAGCCATTAATAACACTTGTCCTATGTGGTGAGATAACCATGTCACCATCGGCTGAACAGCCATACCACCCATAATCACCAACGCCATCAAACCACCAATATCTTGGTGTGCGATGTTGCGCTGAGCGAGCTCTACAGGCATCAAGCCATAAATAGAACCCAGTGTTAATCCAGATACAATACAGCCAATCAAAGCGCTGTGGCTAAGTTTGCTGATTTGCTTTAGTGACAAAGACTGCGCATCGTGAATTTGTGGTGCTGTCGCTTGTCCGTACATCAACACAATGATTGCACCAAACAACAAGGTGAACATTGCAATGAAAGGTACGCCACCTGTAATACCAAGGTAACCGATGCCGAGTTGGCCAACGGCAGAGCCGCCGTATAGCGAACACATGTAAACGCCTAAACGTTTCGCGCGCTGAGATTCGTCACCGCTCATTAACCAAGACTCTACAATCACAAAGATACCTGCAACCGCTACACCAGCGACAAAGCGGGCTAATAACCATACAGCTTGATGTGGGATGAGTGGTAATACGAGGATCGTTGCGATAAAAATAGCCAGAGCGATAACAAACGCATCTCTGTGACCAACACGTGCGATCGCACGTTCAATCAATAACGTACCGGCTAAAAGCCCTGCATAGAATGCACTCGCCAACCAACTCGATAGATTTTTGTCTAAGCCATACTCAGACAACATTAATGGTAATGAACTCATTAAATAGCCTGAAGCGATCGCGTAAAAAGACAATGCAATAACCGGAACAGTTATGCGAGTTGTTGGTTGGATGTTGTCCAATGCAGGAGCCTCTAAATAGTGGAAGAAACGATGAATTTTCCGCGACTATGGGGGAGAAACTGAATTGGGTAAAACGAATAAAAATAGTCGTTAAGATAAAAGAAATTTATCGAGATCTTGAGCTAAAATACCATAGCGGAATTTACGATTTTTCGAGATTTTATGCGGTCAAAAAGCCACTAGGATTATGTTCATTATGGTTTTGTAAGCGATACAATCATCCGCGTAGGTCATCCGTGATGGTTGTTGAACATCACGATAATTCAAGCGAAGAAAGTTAAGCTCATTGGTGCTTTATGAACATACACAACGTCATTGAACAGGCCAGAGAGGAATGGTGTTGTGTTCAACTTGATGTTACAAATACCCGCGTAAAATGTTCATTCGTATGGTGTTATCAATGACGGCAATAGCGTAAACGAGAGTTACACCCAATGGAGATAGGCAAATGGATAGTTATGATTTTATTGTTGTTGGCGGGGGCTCGGCAGGATGTGTAATGGCTGCAAGGCTGTCTGAAGATCCCAATGTCACGGTTTGCCTATTGGAAGCAGGTGGTAAAGACACAAGCCCATTAATTCATACACCCGTAGGTATAGCCGCGATGATGCCAACTAAGCTAAACAACTGGGCCTTTGAGACCGTTGAACAGCCGGGTTTGAATGGTCGTAAAGGTTATCAACCAAGAGGTAAGACACTTGGTGGGTCCAGTTCTATCAATGCCATGATGTACGCTCGTGGGCACCGTTACGACTACGACACTTGGGAAAGTTTGGGTAATGCAGGTTGGAGTTATGAATCGTGTCTGCCTTACTTTAAGAAAGCCGAAAATAACGAAGTTCACCAAGATGAGTATCACGGCCAAGGTGGCCCTCTGAACGTCACTAACCTTCGATCGCCAAGTCCGATGTTGGAACGTTACTTAACGGCGTGTGAGTCGATAGGGGTTCCCCGTAATGAAGACATCAACGGTGCTGCTCAGTTTGGGGCGATGCCGACGCAGGTAACCCAGTTGAATGGCGAACGGTGCAGTGCTGCCAAGGCTTACTTAACGCCAAACCTTTCGAGACCAAATCTTACGGTCGTGACCAAGGCAACCACGCATAAGGTCTTGTTTGAGGAGAAGAAAGCGGTAGGTGTTGAATACGGCTCGAATGGCAAGCGTTATCAGATCCAATGTAACAAAGAGGTGATTCTATCTGCTGGTGCATTTGGTTCTCCTCAACTGCTGTTATTGTCGGGTATCGGTGCGAAAGCTGAACTAGACATGCATGGCATCGAACCGGTTCAAGAGCTACCAGGCGTCGGCAAGAACCTTCAAGACCATATCGACTTAGTACATTCGTACAAATGCAGCGAAAAGCGTGAAACCTTCGGTATCTCGTTGCAAATGGCCTCTGAAATGACCAAAGCTTTGCCGTTATGGCACAAAGAACGCCGCGGTAAGATGAGCAGCAATTTTGCAGAAGGGATAGGCTTTCTCAGTTCCGAAGATCATATCGTCGTGCCGGATTTAGAGTTTGTATTTGTCGTTGCAGTAGTCGATGACCATGCGAGAAAAATTCATACCAGTCATGGCTTTACCTCTCATGTAACCTTACTGAGGCCAAAAAGCCATGGCAGCGTAACGCTCAATAGTAATGATCCTTATGACCCGCCTAAGATCGATCCTGCGTTTTTCAGTCATCCTGAAGATATGGAGATAATGATTAAGGGCTGGAAGAAGCAGTATCAAATGTTAGAGAGTTCGGCGTTTGACGACATCCGTGGTGATGCTTTCTATCCGGTAGATGCCTGTGATGATAAAGCGATTGAGCAAGATATTCGCAACCGTGCAGACACTCAGTATCACCCGGTCGGGACCTGTAAAATGGGCCCTAACAGTGATTCATTAGCCGTGGTGGATAACGATCTTAAAGTCTATGGGTTGAATAACTTGAGAGTCATTGATGCTTCTGTGATGCCGACACTGATTGGGGCAAACACCAACGCGCCAACCATTATGATTGCTGAAAAAGTCGCAGATCAAATCAAAGAGGAATACGGGTTTGGTAAGCAAGCATCTAGTATTCAAGCGAAAGGCGAAGCTGTGGTTTAATTCAAGAAGTTAAATGATAACCATAAATAAAACAGTAGGTTAGATAGTCTTGATTTGATAAGACTCTCTAACCTATTTTTGTGTGCTTACTTAGAATAAAGCAAAAGTTAATTCAATCGCTTAACCAATAGCTTAAACAATGGTGTTATTTAGTTAGAGCTTGATTAAGCCACTGATCAAATTGACCTTTTGGTAATGCACCGTTAATCGTATCGACACGTTTGCCATCTTTAAACACCATCACGGTTGGAATGCTTCTGATTTGGTACATCGCGGAAAGCTGTTGCTGAGCTTCAGTATCAATCTTAACGAATCGAACATCTCCTGAACGCTCTTTAGCAACGTCACTGAACACTGGCGCAAAGCCAACACATGGGTTGCACCATGTCGCCCAAAAATCGACAACCACTGGCTGTGAACTATTCAAAATAGATTGGAAATTAAGTGACGTTCCTTCGATAGGAGCGCCATCGAGTAATGCTGTTTTGCATTTACCGCAGGTTGGGCTTTCTGAAATTCTTTCTGAAGGAACTCGGTTTACGCCATTACAAGAAGGGCAACGTGTGTTGAATGTAGACATAACTTTCTCTTTTTATTGTAACTCCGTGTCTAACGCGATTTACGAATCACGCACGGAGCGCTTATACTGTTTAAAACTAGAATACGATACTTAAATAAAAACAAACAATAAATAGGTAAATGATGACAAAATTTTACGCCGAGATTACGGGCTGGGGAAAGTGTCTGCCACCAGCCGTGTTGTCCAATGATGATCTAAGCACTTTCATTGATACGTCTGACGAGTGGATTCGAACTCGAACTGGTATCGAAAACCGTCGTATCAGTCATGTAAATACCTCTGAGTTAGCGACTGTTGCTGCTCAACACGCCATGGCGTGTGCTGGTCTTACTGCCGAAGATATCGACCTCGTGATCATCGCGACGTGCAGCCCAGACTCCCTTATTCCAAATACTGCGTCTAAAGTTCAGCAGAACCTAGGCATCAAGAGCGCAGCGGCTTTCGACCTTAACGCAGCGTGTACTGGCTTCATCTATGGCGTTGAAACCGCAACTCGATTGATTCAAGCGGGCAACTACCGCAATGCCATTGTTGTGGGTGCAGAACGTCTTTCATTCTTCATCGACTGGACCAAGCGTGATACTGCGGTTCTATTTGGTGACGGCGCAGGTGCTGTGGTTCTATCTCGCACTGAAGAGCAGATTGGCTTACAAGAAGCGCAAATCGGTTGTGACGCCGAAGGCCGTGACATTTTAGCGGTACCAAAATTCGGTACTTCTATGGATCGCTTTGCTGCAGATAATGGCTACTGGGACTTTGATTTCGTAGGTAAAGAGATCTTCAAGCGTGCAGTGAAAGGCATGGGCGCTGCGGCACACACAGTATTAAGCCGTACTGGCATCTCAACCGACAATATCGATGTTGTGATTCCGCACCAAGCTAACATTCGAATCATCCAAACTTTGTGTGATATGGCGGGTATTGAGCGTGAGAAAGCGTTTGTTAACATCCAAAACTACGGCAACACGTCGGCTGCGACTGTGCCAATCGCATTATGTGAATCGTTAGAGCAAGGTTTTGTTAAACCTAACTCAAACATCCTTGTGGCGGCATTCGGAGCCGGTTTAACTTGGGGCGCTGGTCATATTAAATGGGGTAGCCGAGTTGAACCGTTAGGCCAATCGGACGCTAAGCTGCCAGAAGCGGATAAATCTGCTTTAGAGCTTTTAGAAAGAGCCATTTTACACTGTAAAACGCGGCCTAACTCAGAAAGTGAGTAGCGGAGTATGGTACGAGTTCGCCTTTTAAGTCGGATTCGCCCCATGATATAAATCGACCACCATAGTGCTCGTTTAATTAGGGACTTCTACAGTCCCTTTTGTTATTTCTTAGGAAGTGTTTTGAAGAAAGTTTTAGCAATTGGCTACGTTTGGCCAGAACCGAATTCATCGGCGGCTGGCAGCCATATGATGTCTCTTTTACGCCTGTTCAAGAGACAAGGTTGGTCCGTTGAATTTGCAACGCCAGCTCAAGAAACCGAGCACATGATCGATCTCTCTGAAGAGGGCATCACGAGCCAATCTATACAGTTAAATTGCGATAGCTTTGACCAGTACATTGAAGAGCTGCAACCCGATGTCGTGATGTTTGACCGTTTCATGATGGAAGAGCAGTTTGGTTGGCGTGTCGAGAAAGTATGTCCGAATGCCTTTAAGTTACTGGATACCGAAGACTTACAGTTCCTACGTAACGCGCGCCATGAAGCGGTTAAGAAAGAGACTGAACTGACCAAAGCTCATTTGTACAGTGACTTGGCTAAACGTGAAATTGCCGCAATCTTACGCTGTGATCTTTCGTTGATCATTTCAAGTTACGAGATGGATCTGCTTAAATCTGAGTTCAATATCGATCCAAAACTGCTTCATCACTTGCCGTTCATGGTTGATCTTAATACACTTCCTGAAAGCACGAAAAGCTTTGAAGAACGTAAGCATTTCATGACGATAGGTAACTTTAGACACGCACCGAACTGGGATGCTGTGCTTCAGTTACAGAAGATTTGGCCGAAAATTCGTAAACAGTTACCTGAAACTGAACTTCATATTTACGGATCTTACCCGCCGCCGAAAGCAACGGCTTTGCACAACCCTAAAACCGGTTTCCATATCAAAGGTTGGGCGAAAGACGCTCAAGAAGTGATGGAGCAAGCTCGTGTGTGTGTTGCACCACTCCGATTTGGTGCGGGCATTAAAGGCAAGTTGCTTGATGCGATGAAGTTACAAACTCCGAACGTGACGAGTGAAATCGGCAGCGAAGGCATGTTACCACAAGGAGAATTGCAATGGCCGGGCGCAGTGGCTGATGACATCGACGAGTTTGTTGAACAAGCTGTCGGTTTATACAAAGATGAAGAGAAGTGGCTTAAAGCACAAAGCCAATGTCATTCAATCCTTGAAGCGCACTACGTGCAGAATCAACTCGGCGACACATTGATTGAGCGATTAACGGCGTTAGAGTCCGATCTTGAATCTCATCGACTGGATAACTTCTTTGGTTCGATGCTTAAGCACCACAGCATGGCGAGCACCAAGTATATGTCGCAGTGGATAGCTGAAAAGAACAAGACTAAGTAACTGACACAATAAACCGAATCAAATAATAAGCCCTTAGGTTAACGCCTAGGGGCTTTTTTCATGCAGGACGCTTATTAATTCCAGACTTACAAACCGAACATTCTAGTGTACATTAGCATTGACTAATTTATATTTATTAGTAAACTCTAATTTAAATTAAGGGTGATGAGTTAATCGACGTTATGAGAGAGGTCAGTGATGAGTTTAATACCTTGGAATGCATTGTTCGGTGGCATGTTGTTAGGCGCGTCGGCAATTATTCTTATGTTAGGAATAGGGCGAGTAGCAGGTATTAGTGGCATTGTTGGCCACTTGTTACCGTCGAGAAAGAACAAAAGATTAGAATCAGGATCCGAATCGAACTCGGACTCCAGCATTGAGAAAACCGAAAAACATTGGCGACTTGCTTTTGTTGTCGGAATGGTCGTGAGCGGCTGGTTATTGATTCCAACAGGCTACCAACTTCCGCAATTAGAAGAGATCAACTTCGCAGTGGTTATCATAGCCGGATTATTGGTGGGCTTCGGTACCAAGATGGCGAATGGCTGTACTAGCGGCCATGGCATTGTGGGGATGGCTCGTTTGTCCAAGCGCTCAATCATAGCTACTTGTCTATTCATGGGTGTGGCAATCGTAACTGTGTTGGCTAAGAACTTGATCGGTTTGGGGGCGTAATGAAAAACTCTTCACTTACCATCGTTATCGGTTTGGTCGCAGGTATTCTTTTTGGCTCAGGTATGATCATTTCAGGCATGGTTGACCCGAACAAAGTACTTGGGTTTTTAGATATTGCTGGCGACTGGGACATTAGCTTGGCATTCGTCATGGGTGGCGCGTTATTGGTCTTCGCTCCGTTTTATCACTTGGTCATTAAAAAGCGCGCTCAAGCCGTCAATGGCGAACTTTTAGATAGCAGTAATAATCCACTAATAGATAGAAAGTTGATCTTAGGTTCAACTGCCTTTGGTTTAGGCTGGGGGATTGCAGGCTTTTGCCCGGGCCCTGCAGTAACCAGCCTTAGTGGGGGTAACCCAACGGTATGGCTGTTCGTCTTAAGCATGCTGGTGGGAATGTGGTTGGCGGGTCGTACGAACAAAACCTGTTAGTAGCAAGCTTATCGCTGATTACATTGGCTTTGACGTTATTCGTTCTGAACTGACCAAGCATAGAGGTTGACTCGCTTTTAGCAAAAAAGCCAGTCAGCCTCTTTCTATATCTACCGTTAGCTATGATCTGCCGTTATCTAAAATCTACTATTTAATAGTCGTTGAAACTGGGCAATGGTCGCTAAGTTTGTAATCAAGCACATCTTGCGTTTCAAAGACCTTCTGTTTAGCAGGAGAGGCATCTAAGGATTTGCTCACTACAATATGATCAATCACAGAACGGAACTGGTGTGTGCGATGGTTATTGCGGTTTGAGCGTACCTTACAATCTGCTCGAGTTTTTCTTGTCGCCAACTGAGCATCGGCATTTTGAGTTAAGTCTTTCCACATCCAATCTCTTGAGTAAGAAAGGTTATGGTTGAAATCGCCTAATATTGCGTAATCCTGACCTTGGCGTTCTCTTTGCTGTATCCACTTATTAAGTTGTTGCGCTTGGTCTTTGAGCCTTGAACAGTCACGGTTAGATTTATACGCGCCGCTGCAACCCGCCTTTAAATGCACAGACAACATGTGAATTGGTTTTGTATCCGTTTCCACAACCATATAACTGGCAAATCTAAGCTTGCTGTTAGCGCTCGATTCGAGAGGAAAGTCAGCGTAGTCGGTGAGTATGATTCCTTTACGAACCGCGAAGCCTGTGTATTGGTTTACTTCTTTGAATTGATGGTTGCTGTTTTCTGGTAATGCTCGGTCAGACATCAATATCTTGTATTGATCGCCAGCGATGCGCTGAATGGCATTGACGTCGTCGACTTCTTGAAAGGCGACCACATCCGCATCTATGGATTGAAAGTATTCTTCAAGTTTGTCGAAATCCGCTTGATCACGTTGGGCAGAAAACTTATTCACAGCCTCGTTGGTTGATAACCATTCGATATTCCAACTGGATATGGTCAAAGGTTCAGCAAATGTCTGGCTACTGAGTAAGCAACCTAACATTATCCAATTTTGAAGTCGTTTCATCCCAAATATCCCTAATTTTGGTGTGCAATATAGTTGAGCCGTTATCCTACAACACTTACCAAAAATTCAACTCTTTTTAGCAGTTTTTTTATTGTTACATTGTTTATTTTCGACTTGAGATCTCACGTAATAATATTGGATTTATCTTGTTCGGCGTGCCTGTTTTATTGATCCAAATCAATACTCAATGTTGGTGGTTCTCGTTAAATACGCCACAATATCTAGTGTTAGTTAAACGATAAATCGCTCTATAGTGTGTTTGTGGATAAGTCTGTGAATACCTCAAGAGTAAGGAGAAGTGGTGAAATCAATCGTAATCAAGCGTGATGGCTCAAGAGCTCCATTCAGTAGAGATCGCATCCAAGCTGCAGTGGAAGCAGCATCAGAAAAAACCGATAAGGAAATTGCTATTTATGCTCTGAATGTGGCATTAGCAGTTGAGTTGAAGCTCGAAGACTACGATGAAGTTCATATCTCTGAAATTCAAACCATGGTCGAGAACGAGCTAATGCAGGGACCATACAAGTCTCTTGCTCGTGCCTACATTGAATATCGTCATGACCGTGACATCGCACGTGAAAAGCAAAGCGCTTTAACTCGCGAGATCGAAGGTCTGATCGAAGAAAGCAATGTTGATCTGATCAATGAGAATGCCAACAAAGACGGCAAAGTTATCCCAACTCAGCGTGATTTGCTGGCGGGGATCGTGGCTAAGCATTATGCAAAAACTCACATTTTGCCGCGTGATATCGTACAAGCTCACGAATGTGGTGACATTCACTATCACGATTTAGACTACGCACCGTTCTTCCCAATGTTTAACTGTATGCTTATCGATCTGAAAGGCATGTTAACGCATGGCTTTAAGATGGGTAACGCGGAAATCGACACACCTAAATCGATCTCTACGGCGACAGCGGTAACCGCACAGATCATCGCGCAAGTGGCAAGCCACATATACGGCGGTACAACGATTAACCGTATCGACGAGGTTCTAGAACCTTACGTAATGGCGAGTTACGAGAAGCACTTATCACTAGCGAAAGAGTGGGACATTCACAGCCCAGAAGCTTTTGCTATCTCTCGTACAGAGAAAGAGTGTTACGACGCATTCCAGTCTTTGGAGTACGAAGTAAACACGCTACATACAGCTAACGGTCAAACACCATTCGTTACGTTTGGTTTTGGTCTAGGCGAAAGCTGGGGTTCAAAACTTATCCAGCAATCTATCTTGAAGAACCGCATTGCCGGTTTGGGTAAGAACCGCAAAACAGCCGTTTTCCCTAAACTGGTATTTGCAATCAAAGATGGTTTGAACCACCAGAAACAAGATCCAAACTATGACATCAAGCAATTGGCGCTTGAGTGTGCATCTAAGCGTATGTACCCAGACATTCTTAACTACGACAAAGTGGTAGAAGTGACAGGGTCATTTAAAACGCCTATGGGCTGCCGTAGCTTCTTGAATACTTACGAAGAAAACGGTGAGTTGATTCATGAAGGCCGTAACAACTTAGGTGTTGTTAGCTTGAACTTGCCACGTATTGCTATTAACGCAAAACAAGATATGGCTAAGTTCTACGAACTGCTTGATGAAAAATTGAAGCTAGCTCGTCGCGCTCTAGAAACTCGTATTTCGCGTTTAGAAAACGTGAAAGCGCGTGTTGCTCCAATCCTATACATGGAAGGTGCCTGTGGCGTTCGTTTGAAAGCAGACGATTCTATTGCCGATATCTTCAAGAATGGCCGTGCGTCTGTTTCTCTTGGTTACATTGGCATCCATGAAGCAATGACAGCACTTTACGGCACAGACGTTCACCTGTATGACGACGGCGAAATGCGTGCTAAAGCGCTTGAGCTGGTGGAGTACATGAAGCGTGAAGTGGAATCTTGGACAAAAGAGACAGGTTACGCGTTCAGCTTATACGGTACACCAAGTGAAAACCTATGCAGCCGTTTCTGCAGCATCGATACCAAAGAGTTTGGTGTAATTGATGGTGTAACTGACCGTGGCTACTACACAAACAGCTTCCACTTAGACGTACAGAAGAAAGTGAACCCATACGACAAGATCGATTTCGAGATGCCTTATCCAGAAATCTCTAGCGGTGGTTTCATCTGTTACGGCGAATTCCCGAACATGCAGAAGAACATCGAAGCACTAGAAAACGTATGGGACTACAGTTACACACGTGTTCCTTACTACGGCACCAACACGCCAATTGATGAGTGCTACGAATGTGGCTACAACGGTGAGTTCGACTGTACAAGTAAAGGCTTTACGTGTCCTAAGTGTGGTAACCATGACTCAACCAAAGTGTCTGTAACGCGCCGCGTTTGTGGTTACCTTGGTAGCCCAGATGCACGACCATTTAACTTCGGTAAGCAAGAAGAAGTCAAACGCCGCGTGAAGCACCTTTAGTAAGCTCTAAGATCATTAGCTAGCTTACTAAGAAGAGCTACGTTTCAAGAAACAAGATTGGTATCGGCGCTATGTCGATACCAATTCTTTTATTGCAGCTCTTACAGCATTTCGCTTCAAACTATTAAGCAATAACGAGTTTTCAATACTGCCTTATGAACTACCATCAATATCACCCAATCGACGTTGTAAACGGCCCAGGAACACGCTGCACTTTGTTTGTGTCGGGCTGTGTGCACCAGTGTCGCGGGTGTTATAACCAATCGACGCAAAGGTTGGACTCAGGGCACTTGTTCACTCAAGAACTGCAAGACCACATTATCGCTGATCTGAACGATCCGCGAATCAAGCGCCGTGGTTTGTCGCTTTCTGGTGGTGATCCTCTACATCCTGCTAACGTGTCTGAAGTGCTTAAGTTGGTTCAGCGTGTAAAAGCAGAATGTGAAGGTAAAGACATCTGGATGTGGACGGGTTACGAGCTCGACGAACTGGATGAAAAGCAGAAGCAAGTACTGGAATACGTCGATACTTTGATTGATGGTCGTTTCGAGCAAGACAAAGCGGATCCGATGTTGGATTGGCGTGGTAGCTCAAACCAAATCATTCATCGATTTACTGACATATAACAGTTGTCGTGGCTTAGCACATTCGTAACACGAAAAAGGGCGTCATGGTTAGCGCAATGCAACCAATCGGCCCTTGGGTGTGAGTTCTTTTCGTTTATTCGCTTAAACTACCATTCAAGCAACGACCTGATCTGGCTCTTCTATTAAGTTGTTGATCCATTTCTTAGAGTGAATCCGCTGGCTAGTTAAAGCTATCTTCGCTAACTCTTCCAGCAGCACAATCATCAAAACCCATTCTAGCGGCCAACCCAACACCAACGCAGTAAAGTAGGCAAGGGGAATACCGATTGCCCATTGGCCAAACAGGTCGATGAAGATGCTGTAGTTGATGTCTCCACCACTTTTCAGCACTCCGCCTATACCAACCATATTGAAGACTCTTAGTACCATACCGAGTGCCATTACTAAGGTAACGTTAACGGCCGTACCTTTGAGCTCTAAGTGAGTAAGACCGATCATGTATACGATCGCGGGTTTGGCGACAAAGCACATTAACGCCAGTAAAGCAGCAAGCCCACAACTCACTAACACATAGCCCCAAGCTGTATTCTCGACACGTTGATAGTTCTTCGCACCGATCTCGTTACCTAGAATGATGGAAGCCGCAACCGCAAACCCCAAAAAAGCAGAGATCAAAATGCTTTCGACAGGCGATAACAAGGAAATGATCGCAAGTTCTCCAACCCCCATTTGGCCAACGATAACGTTGTAAATAAGAATCCCGCCCGCCCACGCAGTGTCGTGAACCAACATAGGTATGGCTATCGTGAAGTACTTCTTTCTATGCTTCGGTAATAACGCATCTCGCCAATTGCTTAACGTCGGGAATAGGTGCGGATAATGTTTTCTTGCCATAACAAGCAATGCAATGGTTTGACAGAATCGAGATACCGTGGTGCCAATAGCCGCACCAACCACACCCAGTTCTGGAAACCCAAACAAGCCGAAGATCAATAGGGCGTTTAGAATTGCATTGACGATGATTGCCCAGATACTGATTTTGGTGGGCAGCTTGGCTTCGCCCACAGAACGAAGTGCACTCTCTAGCGGCACAACTACAGCGGTACCAATAAGGCTGGCTCCTGTTATCCAAAGGTAATCCGTTGCCAAGCGGACGTAATCAGGGTCTGAGGCCACCACAGACACGACTGATTCAGGAGCCAATGTATAGATGAACACAAAGGGCATGATGGCAAAGATCGAAAGTGCCCATGATTGCGCTAGTGTACGTCGAATTCCGTTGAAATCACCGGCACCAAAATATTGCGAAGCTAGCACGCTCACAGCTCCACTAATCCCCGACACCATGATCAAGTTGAAGAAGAAGATACGGTTGCCAACGCCAACCGCGGCGGTTGCAGAATCACCAAGCTGATTGGCCATAAAAATATCGATCACGCCAAGCAGTGAAAACAACATGGTTTGCAACGAGACTGGTAAACCGATGTGCAATAATTTTTGCCAAAATTCTTTGTCTAAATGACGATATGTCGAGAGCATCGCATTTCCCCGGTAGTGATTATGCGAGAAGTTTATCGGCATTTGTTTTCGCTGTATTGTTCAGACTCATCACAAACTTTTGCCAAACTATCCACTTTGATAAGTTGGCCAATTGAATGAGTTAGCAGTGATATGAGTGATAAACAAGAAAGGTATGAGATCTCTGAAAAGACGCATCAAGAGTTTGTCGATCAAAGCCACGTATTGGCATTTGAAGAGCTCGGTATCGTTCAATGTGGGACGGCGTCGTGTCGCGATTTTTTTTCGGTGTATCGTAAGAACCAACAGAAACACATGCTGTTGTATACCGTGAGAGGAAAAGGTTGGTTAGAAAGTGGGGCGTGTCGTTACATTTTAGAACCGGGTTCGTGCATTACTGTTCCAGCAGGAATAGAGAATGGTTTTGGTATTGAAGAGGAAACATGGCAGATCGCATGGATCTTTCTCTCGCCCAACAAGCTATGGGAAAATGTCGTCAATGATGAGGTGAGTTATACGCTATCACCAGCAGCAGAAGTTGTTTCGTCCTGTATTCATACGTTGTTGAGAAGCATTGCCTTGCCCATTGATTTAGGCGGAGCGATTGCGATTCACAGTGTAGCCCAAATAGAGTTCATGATTAATGCGCCAGTGCCTCAGCAACAGTCACGCAATTTGATCCGATTAAGACGCGTTTTCGATAATGTACAAAAGCAGCTCCATAAAGAATGGAACGTTCATGAACTCGCGAGCTTATTCCCGTGCTCAGAGCCACACTTCCATCGTTTGTGTCAGCGCTATTACTCGCACAGCCCTATGACTCATATCATGCGTATGAGAATGGAATACGCTGCACGGCTACTTAGATCGAGTGATTGGTCGATTCAACACATTGGTGAGATAGTCGGATATCCAAATGCCGCTAACTTTAGCACTCGGTTTAAGGCGTGGTCAGGAATGACACCAAGACAATTCAAACTGAGTGCCCAATAGCGATCTTAATAGGGAGCATAGAAACATAAGACACATAGAAGCATAAGATACCTAGACATACAGCGCTTTGAATTGTGCAATTGGTTATTAGGTGTTTGAAATTTGCACTATTTATACGTTTGAAATGACCAATCTCTGATTACTTCTAATTACTAATGGTAACTAAGCGCTTCTATTAAAAAATGTTTCTGATTTGTCTACGATAATGTTAACGTGAAACTCATACTTGAATTTCAAAGGGTTGTGACTTTCATGTTTTCACATCTACCAAAACCAACTTTAGATCCAATTCTATCTCTGTCTGTCGCTTACCGCGGCGATACTCGCACTGATAAAGTCGACTTAGGCATTGGCGTTTACAAAAACGACCAAGGTGAAACACCGATCATGAAAGCCGTCTCTAAGGCTCAAGATATCGTTGTTGAAACACAGAAAACCAAAGCTTATGTTGGCCTAGCAGGCTGTGAAGAGTTTAACCAGAGCATGGTTGATCTGTTGCTTAAAGGGACTTCTGCAATAGGTCGCGTTGCTGCGATTCAAACACCAGGTGCAAGTGGTGCACTTCGCATGTTGGGTGACTTGATGAAAGTCTCTCAACCAGACACAACGGTTTGGATTTCAAACCCAAGCTACGTTAACCATAAACCGGTGATGGAAGCGGCGGGCTTAAAAGTTAGATACTACAATTACTTCAGTCCTGAAACGAAGCAAGTTGATACGGCTAAAATGTTGGCCGACCTTTCAAAAGCGGGTCCATCAGACGTGGTACTTCTTCACGGTTGCTGTCATAACCCAACGGGTGCTGACATTGATTTTGAAGCGTGGCAGGAAATTACTAAGTTATCGCAAAAGAATGGTTTCTTACCGTTTGTTGATATTGCCTACCAAGGCTTTGGTGATGGCCTAGAAGAAGACGCAAAAGGTCTTCAACATATGGCGAACAACGTAGAAGAGATGTTGATTACGACGTCATGTTCGAAAAACTTCGGTTTGTACCGTGAAAGAACGGGTGCCGCGATCGTTATCGGTAAGAACAGCGAACACGTAGGCAATGCTAAAGGTAAGCTACTGACGCTGGCTCGTTCAACTTACACAATGCCGCCAGATCATGGTGCCGCGTTGGTTAAAACAATTCTTCAGAATCAAGAACTAACGACGATTTGGAAACAAGAGTTGAGTGAAATGCAGCAACGTTTGTTAAATCTGCGCAAAAGTTTATGTGATGAATTGCGAAATACTTACAACACGTCACAATTTGACTTCATCGAAAGCCATAAAGGCATGTTTAGTGTACTAGGCTTTAAAGAAACTCAAATGAATCAACTACGTGAAGAATATGGAGTCTATGGTGTTGGTGATGGACGCATCAATATCGCGGGCCTTTCTGAATCCCATATTCCTTATGTGGCTAAAGCGATAGCCAACGTTTCAAAATAGAAGGTGACTGAATGTATAATTGGAAAACGATTGTAGTTTTAATGCTAAGTGGTGGCCTGTTTGCTTGTTCGACGACGACTCAAGTTCCTGTCGAGCCTGAGCAAAAGCCTCAAGTAGAACAACCGGTTGTCGATGACTCTTCTAAGACTGACGCAACGGAAGGCGAGAAAGTAACGGAACCTACAGAGAAGCCTGAAGAAGTAAAACCAACGGAACCAGAAGCGAAACCAAAGCCTGAACAAAAACCGACTGCAAAACCAACCAAGACAAGCGATGGCAAACTGATTCTTGGCGAAGAGGAGTGGGTGTTTGTTCCTGGTCTTAAAGAAGCGTTTAAAGCACGAGTTGATACAGGTGCAACAACATCATCAATCAGTGCCGTTGATATTGTTGATTTCGAACGTGACGGTAAAGATTGGGTTAAGTTCAAAATTGAACATGACGGCATCACAACTGAAGAGATCAGCTTGCCGGTAGAGCGTTGGGTTAAGATCAAGCAGTCGAGCGCGGAAGGTACACAACGACGTGCTGTTGTTGTCGCTTCAATTCAAATCGGCGATCTAAAAGATAAGACTGAGTTTACGCTAGCAGATCGAACGCATCTTTCTTTCCCAATTCTGTTGGGGAGAAGCTTCTTTAGAGATGTTGCCGTTGTCGATGTTGGTCAAAAATACGTTCAGAAAAAAGTAACTAAATAGCGTCAATCGGTATTCATTCGAATTAGAGTCTGATGCTTTTATTGATGAGAAATGAAATCCCTACTAATGGAATTAGTGGGGATTTTTTCTTTTTATGATGTAATAACCGACGAAATACACTTTATTGTGCGTTGTTCTTCATTCGTTCACTGTTTAACCTCGACAATGTGATCCTGATCTCTATATAATCCGCGCTTCGTTTTATGTTTAATCCATACTTTCGTACTTCTTATTTTGGCTAATTGAAATAGCCAAATAATTATCTGTCAGTACACGCTTAGGAATTAGTTCTTTGATATCTACCGCGAACATCACAATGCAATTTGGCGCAGAGCCGCTGTTTGAAAACATCTCTGCTAAATTTGGTAACGGAAACCGTTATGGTTTGATCGGCGCCAATGGTTGCGGAAAATCAACGTTCATGAAAATCCTAAGTGGCGCATTGACGCCAAGCTCGGGCAACGTTTCGATCACTCCTGGAGAAAAACTGGGTGTGCTAAGCCAAGATCAGTTCGCTTTTGAACAGTACAGCGTTATCGATGTAGTAATCATGGGTGACAAAAAACTGTGGGAAGTAAAACAAGAACGTGACCGTATTTACTCTTTGCCAGAAATGAGCGAAGACGATGGTATGAAAGTCGCGGAGCTTGAAAGTGAATTCGCGGAAATGGATGGCTACACGGCAGAAAGCCGTGCTGGTGATATCCTAATCCAAGCGGGTATTGAAGAAGAGTTTCACTTCGGCCTGATGCAACAAGTTGCTCCGGGTTGGAAACTGCGTGTGCTATTGGCACAGGCATTGTTTGCAAACCCAGATATCCTGCTTCTTGATGAACCAACCAACAACTTGGACATCCACACGATTAACTGGCTTGCTGAAGAGCTAAACCAGCGTAAATGTACAATGATCATCATTTCGCACGATAGACACTTCCTTAACTCTGTATGTACACATATGGCAGATATCGACTACGGCGAGCTACGTGTTTACCCAGGTAACTACGAGTACTTCTTAGAAGCGTCGGGTTTGATTCGCGATCAACTTCTAGCGAGCAATGCTAAGAAAGCGGCTGAGATCAGCGAGCTTCAAGACTTCGTAAACCGTTTTGGTGCTAACGCATCTAAAGCAAAGCAAGCAAGTTCACGTGCTAAGAAAATGGACAAAATCACGCTTGATGAAGTGAAGTCATCGAGCCGTATGAGCCCATCCATTGATTTTGGTGAAGGCAAGAAACTACACCGTCAAGCGCTTGAACTTCAAGAGCTTGGTCACGGCTTCGATGGCGAAACACTGTTTGCTGGTGGTAACTTGCTACTTGAAGCGGGTACTCGTCTTGCTGTTATCGGTGAGAACGGTGTGGGTAAAACAACACTATTGAAATGCCTAGTTCAAGAGCTAGAACAAAACGAAGGTATCGTTAAATGGTCTGAAAACGCATCAGTAGGCTACTGCCCACAAGATAGCACGTCTGACTTTGATAACGATCTGAGTATCTTCGATTGGATCTCACAATGGCGTACAGTGAAGCACGATGACCTTATGGTACGTGGTATTCTAGGTCGTCTATTGTTTACTGCTGATGATGCGAACAAGAAAGCGCGTAACTGTTCTGGTGGAGAGAAGAACCGTCTGTTATTCGGCAAGCTAATGATGCAAGATATCAACGTGCTTGTGATGGACGAACCAACGAACCACATGGACATGGAAGCAATCCAAGCCCTGAACGACGCATTGAAGGTTTACACGGGGACGCTTATCTTTGTAAGCCATGACCGTGAGTTCGTTTCTTCGCTAGCAACACACATCATTGATGTAAAAGACCAACAATTAGTGAGCTTCCAAGGTACTTATGAAGAGTACTTGGATCATCAGAAAAAGATGCTGATGGTTAGCTTATAACAGTCTTAGTTGGTCTATAACCGTATTGGTTGACCTATAGTTGCATTAGTAATTAGGTAAACGGCTAGCAGCTAACTGTTTATTTGCTAACTATAATAAGAAAGTAATGAAAATAAGAAAGCCCCCGAACACAATAGTGGTCGGGGGCTTTTTGTCGTTCTGATGTTGGTTCTAATTTTAAACGCGGTTAAACAACATTGTTTAACCGCGCTCAAGAGCTAGAACGAATTATCCGTACGTCTAGTATTTAAACAATTGAACTTGAGTATTCAACTGTTGAGCAATACCGCGCAACTCTTCAGACAAGTGACGAGAGTTATCAGCCTCAGTAGACATGTTTTCTGATACATCATTAACCAACTGAATATTCTTACTGACTTCACCGGTAACCGATCTTTGCTCAGAAGCAGCATTCGAGATATGTGAAGCCATCTCTGAGATCTGTTGAATCGATGTCGCGATCTCTTCCAGTGCAATAGTCGCATTGTTTGCATCATCGACACTTGATTGCGCCAAATCTTGGCTACGTTGCATTGATTCAACCGCACTGACGCTGTTTTTCTGAAGAGTCTCGATCATTTCGCGTATCTCGTCTGTAGAACTGTGAGTACGTTGAGAAAGAACACGAACTTCATCTGCCACAACCGCAAAACCGCGACCTTGTTCACCCGCACGTGCTGCTTCAATCGCTGCGTTTAAGGCCAATAGGTTAGTTTGTTCTGCAATATCAGAAATGGTTGATAGAATAGTGTTGATGTCTAACGCATTTTTCTCAACTTCTTGAATGATTCCTGAAGCGTTCTCAACTTGTTGAGCAAGGCTAGTGATCGAATCTTGGTTACGAATGATGACTTGCTTACCTTGTTCACAATTCTCTGTTGAACTGATCGCTGAATCAGCCGTCATTTGCGCGTTGTTTGCTACTTCTTCTGCTGTTGCCGACATTTCATGTACGGCTGTAGCAATCTGAGAAATTTCGTGAAGTTGGACTGATAGACCTTCACTTGTTTGACGAGCGACATTGGTACTAATTTCAGATTGCTGATTAAGCTGGTTTGAAGAGCCCGCAATATCACGCACTATCTCTTGAAGTTTTGCTATGAATGCGTTGACGTGATGCGCTAGAGTGCCAATCTCGTCTTTACTATGAACAGTCATACGCTGTGTTAAGTCGCCGTCACCTTTGGACAATGCTTCCATTGCCGAGCTTAGTGTCGTTAATGGCGACAGTGCTTTCTTGATGATAAACATCGCAACAAATGCGATTACAGCAAGTTGTATTAGACCAAATATTACCGACTGACGAACTAATGAATAGTAAGAAGCAAAAGAGTGATCTTTATCTATAACAACAGTGAAGTACCAGTCTGTATGAGGAACTTTCTGAGCAGAAAGAAGGGAGTCGGTACCTTTAATGGTTAACTCTTCAAATTCTGGATTTTGCGCAAGTGATTTGATTTTCTGAGCAGAAAGGTTGTTTGAAATATTAGAAACAGGCTTTAGCGTTAGGCCACGGTCTCTATGGGCAACAATGTTACCTTTACCATCGACAAGAAAAGCGTAAACACCAGGTTGCTCGATACTTACAATATCATTAATGAGGGTGTTTAAGTTCAGGTCTGCACCAATAACACCAGAGAAACCGTTGGTATTGAATGGGCTTGCAATTGTTACCACTAGGTCATTCGTAGCTACATCAACATAGGGTTCAGTGACGACTGTTTGACCTGCCGCCATAGGCGCTTTGTACCAATCTCGAGTACGTGGGTCGTAGTCTTGCGGTACTGGCAAATCACCACCTAGAAGAAAGCGACCGTCAGAAAGCCCTGCGTAGGCAATTTGAAACTTACCGGCACTTGTACTTTGAGTTAAATAGCTGGTTGGGTCATCGGTAAAAGTAAATGAATTTTTCGCTGCATTTACAACGTTAATTCGGCCTTCAATCCATTTTTCTATACCCGATACCGTTGTATCAGTTAGTGTATTTGAATATTGCTGAATGGAACGATAGGTTTCGTTAAGAAGTTGCTTACCTGTTACATAAGTCTGAATCATAGTCATTGCGAAAATAATGACAACAAACATCAATGTTAATTTGTTCTTGATTGAAATATTGCTAACACCCATTTACGGTACTTCACTCTATTAGAAATTTGGAAGAGAGTAGCAGTACGCCGTATTACCGTAAAGATATTTTATTACTGATTTTTATCAATAAATGAATAGTATAAAAATGAGTTATAAACGGAAGTGACGAGAAAGGGTGATTTTCGAGGATTTTAAGCTAAATGTTTAGTTTTTAGTTGCAAAATCAGACATTAAGGCCAATAGGTCACGAGACTATTAGCCTTTAAGTTACCGTTTAAACAATCGAATTTAACATTTGCTCACTGATGGATCATAAGTGTTGAATAGACTTAAAAGCCAAATCGAGCTGACATTAAGAATTGGTGGCCGTAAGTACCGTTATTTCGAAGGTCAATACCTACTGAAAGCTGTTCTGTTGAGTGGAAGCGAGCCCCTACACCGACAATTGAACTCGTGTCGTCGCTGTCTACGAGTTGACCAAGGCGGGCGTTAACTTCAATGTTTGCCAGCAACCAAGCTCTTAAACCAATATTGATTTCAGTTTTAATGTGGTTACCATCATTACGTTCGATGTTGTGCAGTAACATCTGTCCAGTAATATCAGCCAACTGATTAATTGGGCCGTTGAACCCCATACCTACAGCCGCATCCCAATCCCCTTCAAATTCAGAATCGATTCGAGCAACAAAGTGTGAGTTTTGAGTGAACATTGTTGTGACTTCGCCACCAAATGTACTAGGGCTAATACCTGTGCGTAGCTCAAATGTATTGTAGTTAAAGTTGTTTGCATACGCAGAGAATGAACACAGTGTAACCAACCCCAAAAGGACCGTCTTGTTTGCGCTACCTAGCATGGTGACTCCATATTAATTATATTTTTCGGCATTATAATGCAAAAAAGCCTGCAATATGCAGGCCATTTGTTATAAATCATGTCTTTGAAGTCGACGGTACGGAGTTCGTATCTTACAAAACTTGAATATGATCTACTTCGATCTCTGGCGTTTTACCACCTTCGTATTCGCCAAATATACGAACTTTTGTATCTGCGGTGAGCGGTTGCGCTAGAAGGATATCGTCATCCAGTTCGATCTGAATTTCACTCTGACCATCAGAGAATACGAACGTATCGTTCTTTAGTTGACGAACAATCTTGCCATCTACGATTGCTTCTTGCTCTGCGAACATGCTGGTGTCTGCTAGTAGAGTCGCAACTGAAACGGTTTCAATCGGTCCCGTGTACGCAATAGCGCTCTGATGCTTGTGGTTACTGTCGCTATTGTTGTGATTACTGTTACTGTCGCTGTGATGGTCACTAGCCATTGCGAAAGTAGGAGCGAGGATAATAGTAGATGCGATAGCTAATACAGTTTTTTTCATGGTGAATCCCTTAATGTTGTTTTTATTAGAAACGTTTTTCTTAATTTGAAACGTTTCTTTTCGTGAGTGCGCTTATTTTGTTTGTAAGCTTCGTTTCGATGGAGCTATTAAACAACACTGGGGTTGAATCCAGAGTGAGTAACACATTCATTTTCCATTCATTTTATTGAGCATCTACACGACAATGACGTTAAGATGGAGGCAGAGAAATATTGCCCACAGCTATAAATTGAAAATTAAGAAATAAAGGATTTAAGTACAGATGCGATCACCGTTAAACGCCCTTATGGTTCAAGGGACAACGTCAGATGCCGGAAAAAGTGTTTTGGTGGCAGGTTTATGCCGTGTTTTGGCAAGGAAAGGCATCAAAGTGGCACCTTTTAAGCCTCAAAATATGGCGCTAAATAGCGCAGTGACAAAAGATGGTGGCGAAATTGGTCGTGCTCAAGCGGTTCAGGCACAAGCTTGTAATATTGAGCCTACCGTCCATATGAATCCTGTATTGCTAAAACCCAATTCAGATACGGGTGCGCAAGTGATTCTACAAGGAAGAGCACTGACGAATATGGAAGCGACCGGATATCACGACTACAAGAAAGTTGCGATGAATTCGGTTATCGATTCGTTTGATCGACTTTCTGAAGAATACCAAAGCGTGATGATTGAAGGTGCGGGCAGTCCCGCAGAGATAAATCTTCGAGAAAACGATATCGCGAACATGGGCTTTGCTGAAAAGGCAGACATCCCAGTGATCATCGTTGCTGATATTGATCGTGGCGGCGTTTTTGCACACCTCTACGGCACATTAGCTCTATTATCTGAATCTGAACAAGCGCGCGTAAAAGGCTTTGTGATAAACCGTTTTAGAGGCGATATTGCGTTACTTCAATCTGGTTTAGATTGGCTAGAAGAGAAAACAGGTAAGCCTGTGATAGGGGTTTTGCCTTATCTGCATGGTTTTAACTTAGAGGCGGAGGATGCGATAACCTCAGCCCAAGAGTCTGATGGAGAAGCTAAACTTAAGGTTGTAGTGCCAGTACTAACTCGAATCAGTAACCATACAGACTTTGACGCTCTGCGACTTAACCCGTCGATTGATTTACGTTACGTAGGCAAAGGCGAGCGCCTGAACAACGCTGATTTGATTGTATTGCCGGGAACAAAATCGGTAAGAGCCGATTTGGAATACCTAAAACAGCAAGGTTGGGATAAAGATATTCAGCGTCATCTTCGATTGGGCGGGAAAGTGATGGGTATTTGTGGCGGTTATCAGATGCTAGGGAATATCATCCACGACCCAGATGGCGTTGAAGGGAAATCTGGAAGCAGTGAAGGGTTGGGGTATCTTGATACTGAAACGACACTAACACAGCAGAAAACTTTAACCAATGTGTGTGGAACCATGACACTTGATGGCAAAACTGCACAAGTAAAAGGGTATGAAATCCACGTAGGTAGGACTGATGTCAATGAAACGGTATTACCGGTTCAGTTAGAATCTGGCAGTGTTGATGGTGCTGTGAATCAAGATAACTCAATTTTTGGTACTTACCTGCATGGCGTATTCGATAACAGTGGTGCATTGTCGCTTATTTGCGAATGGGCAGGTGCTAATGATGTGACAGCGATTGACCATGAACAGCTTAAAGAGTTGGGTATCAATCGAATCGCTGATGCCATCGAAGATCACTTGAACCTTGACCTGCTTTGGCCTGAATTAACAGCTTAGGCCGTAACTTAGAAGTTAGCTCAAGAATTTAAACGAACAATAGATTAAATGAGAATAATGAAAAAACGAGTCATCCTTTTAATTATCGTCTTAGTTTCAGCACTGAGTTCTACTCATCTTTTGGCTGCTGAAAAACTACGAGTTTATGCTGCATCGTCGATGACGAACGCGGTTAACTTGTTGGTTGAAGAGTTTGAGAAAGATCATTCTGTCGATGTTATTCAAGTGTATGCGAGCACGTCGTCTTTGGTGCGCCAAATTGAACGAGGTGCGCCAGCAGACATTTTTATCTCGGCAAACGAAAAATGGATGACGCATTTAGTCGATCGCCAATTGGTTGCTAGTGACAATGTCACAAACTTGTGCGAAAACGAACTCGTGTTAATTTCCCCGAAAGAGACGCCAATATCTTTGGACCTCTCAAGCGGTGACCAATGGGCTAAACTTCTAATGAATGAAAGACTTGCAGTTGGCAACACCATGTCGGTTCCTGCGGGTATCTATGCGAAAGAAGCGCTAGAAACGTTAGGTGTATGGGACGATGTGAAGACTCGATTGGCACCAAGTAACAATGTACGTATGGCATTGGCTTTGGTAGAGCGTAGTGAAGCTAAGCTTGGCATTGTTTACAAAACAGATGCATTGCTATCTAAAGAAGTGAACCTAGTGTCGACGTTCCCATCAGATTTACATACGCCAATACGTTACCCTGTAGCGAAATTGAGCGATAAAGTCGTCGCAGAACAGTTCTATACTTTCCTAAAGAGCGAAAAAGCGAAGGACACCTTGAACAGTTTTGGATTTGAAGTGCGTTAAATGATGTATCTATCGGAATACGAATACCAAGCCTTAATGCTGAGCTTGAAAGTCGCTGGTTTTGCCATCTTGTGGCTTATTCCAATCGGCATCGGCTTGGCATGGTTGCTTGCTAAGAAACAATTTGTGGGCAAAAGCATTGTAGAAAGTATTGTCCATTTGCCTTTGGTGCTTCCACCCGTGGTTATTGGTTATTTGTTGCTAGTGATGATGGGCAGACAAGGCGTTATTGGCTCTTGGCTTAATGACGTGTTTGGTATTGTATTCAGCTTTAGTTGGAAGGGCGCTGCTCTAGCGTGTGTGGTCGTAGCGTTGCCTCTGATGGTACGTTCTATACGACTGAGCTTAGAAACCGTAGACAGTAAACTTGAAGAGGCCGCAGCTACATTGGGCGCTTCACCGCTTCGTGTGTTCTTCACTATTACATTACCGCTGATGATCCCAGGGATCATTACTGGCACCATGCTTTCATTCGCAAGAAGTCTGGGTGAATTTGGTGCGACCATCAGCTTCGTTTCCAATATCCCTGGAGAAACTCAAACTATTCCTTTAGCCATGTATACCTTTATTGAAACCCCTGGAGCTGAAATGGAAGCGGCTCGTTTGTGTGTCATTTCTATTGTGATCGCACTGAGTTCACTGATGCTTTCTGAATGGCTCAACAAAAAGTCAGCAAAACGTTTGGGGGGTAACGCATGAGTCGCATGAGCACTTTGGTCCTCCAATATCAGCAACAGCTTGGTGAAACGTTTTTTGATATTGACTTAGAATTGCCAAGTACTGGTATTACGGCAATTTTCGGTCGTTCTGGTGCAGGTAAAACTTCACTTATCAATGCCATTAGTGGTCTCAAACAACCAGATAGTGGCTTGATCAGCGTATCTGGAACCATTCTGTTCGATAGTGAAAATGGCATCAACTTACCAACGCACAAACGCAACGTCGGCTATGTATTCCAAGAATCACGATTGTTCCCACACATGAAGGTAGCTGCGAATTTAAAGTACGGCATGAAATGCGTCGATAACGCGCACTTTGAACAAATAGTCTCGCTGCTATCGTTGGACTCGCTGCTTGATCGCTATCCAGCCCGTCTGTCTGGCGGTGAGAAGCAACGTGTTGCGATTGGCCGCGCACTGTTGTCTAAGCCCAGCATTCTATTGATGGATGAGCCATTGGCGTCTCTGGACTTACCTCGTAAGCGTGAAGTAATGCCGTTTCTTGAAAACTTATCTGAAACCGTTCAAATACCGATTATCTATGTCACTCATAGCCTCAATGAAATATTACGCTTGGCAAATCACCTTGTGATCATTGAGCAAGGCACAGTTATTTCATCGGGGATGACGGAAGAGGTATGGGCATCGAGAGCCATGCAACCGTGGCAATCTTTTTCAGAGCAAAGTTCGTTGTTTGAAGCGACATTAGCGGAACATAATGATGATTATGCGTTGTCACGTCTAACGTTAGGTAAATCAACGTCACTTTGGGTTCAAAAGGTGTCGAGCGAGCTTGGCACTACGGTAAGGCTGCAAGTGAGGGCAAATGATGTCTCTATCACGCTACAGCAGCCGCAAGGCACTTCGATACGTAATATCCTTCCTGTCACTATTAAAAGGGTAGAGACGCACCAGCAAGGCTCGAATAAGCAGAGTGTCGCTGTCGAGTTAGAACTTGAGGCCGGATGCTACCTATGGGCAACCATTACATTGTGGGCGCTGGATGAGCTGAATTTAGAAATTGGGCAACGTGTCTACGCACAAATTAAAGGCGTGAGTGTCGCGCAAAGAGATATTGCGATAACGCACTAAACTTATGCACTAAGTTCATGCAGCAAGCTCATGCGATAAGATATTCAGATCTAGCGGTAATACATTAAGGCCCCACGACGTACTTGGTTTCTGGTTTCATTTTAGAACGGGTAAAACTCGAACTTGATTCTGTGACTCGATCTTGATTCCATAAATGACTACATGCGTCATTTTTATACGGTATAACTGCCAGTTCTGCGTCATACTATATGAGTGTGTATGTATACTTTCGTGCGATGAGAAAAGTTAGAATTCTAAGAGCCACAATGAGAATCCCTGCACTAACAAGAACCCAGACGTTACATTCGAATAATAGAAGAAGCGAGCAGAAAAAGAACGTATAGAAAAAGCTGCTGGTACAAAAAAGCCGCATGTTTTAAATAACATACGGCTTAATCATTAAGTTTTCCTTAAGCATTCAACCTAAATTTAGGTGCTCTGAATAGCTTAGCGGATGAAAACTTCTTTGAAATCACGCTTCAAGATAGCATCACGGCGCGCTTTCTTGATTTGCTTAGCCATGTCTTTTACACAGTTATGTAAAATTTGGTCAAGCAGTTGAGCTCGGTACTCTTCTTTTTCTTCATCAGACATGCCTTCTGGAAGTTTAAGAGTAGGGAACTCCTCCATCATGTTTACGCCAGCGAAAGCTTGGCTAACAGAGATTAGAGCGTGGAATTGCTCAAAGTTGTCCAAAACATTTTGTGCGCTTGCTGGAAGGCTGCTCCAAGTTTCACGCACTGCTTCTTCAGACACTTCGTGAATAGAAGTAACCATGTTGTGCATCTCTTTAGGCACTTCATCAAATTCGATAACTTGGCGAAGCTCTGGTGAGATAGTGGTTAAATCGATTTCTTGTACTTCGTTGTTTGTAGCGTCTGACATAGTATTTCTCTTTAAAAAGAAACAATGCTAAAAAGATCTGTAAAAAAGTCAATATAATATAGAGATTAGGGCATGATTTAAGCCCAAATTTGAGCTACTTTGAATATTCAACACTAGATAAAGGTGATGTGATGATAGAAAAGGGATCTTCGATGCGCATATTGCTGGTTGATGACGTTCAACTGGATAGGATGCAACTCGCTATTCGACTCAAGCAACTGGGTCACGTTGTAGAAGCTGTTGGTAGCGGAAAAGAAGCCCTGAATGTTTATTCTGATTTTGATCCTGAACTCGTGTTACTGGATATCAGCATGCCAGACATGGATGGTTTTGAGGTCGCTAACGAAGTTCGTCGGCAATTCCCAGAATGGGTTCCGATCATCTTTTTGAGCGGTCATGAAGAGCCTGAAATGATCGCAAAAGCGATAGATGCCGGCGGCGATGACTATTTGATCAAACCGGTAAACAAAGTTGTTTTGAACTCTAAGTTGATTGCGATGCAGCGTATTGCGCACATGAGACGAGAGTTAAAACAGAGTACCGCCAAACTCGAAGAACTGAATATTTTACTGCAACAACAAGCCAACGAAGACGGCCTAACCAAATTGTACAACCGACGATATATGGATACTAAGCTTGAAGAGAGCATTGCGTGGCACGGACGACGTAATATATCCATGACCGTCATACTACTCGATGTTGACTTCTTTAAGCCTTACAACGATAACTATGGTCACATTCAAGGGGATAAGTGCCTGCAAGGGCTTGCCAATACTTTGAAAGAGCTCTTTGTTCGAGCTGGAGAATTTGTTGGACGTTACGGCGGTGAAGAGTTCGTCATCATTCTGAGTGATACCGACAGCTCCGCGGCTAATTTACAGGCCAATCGTGTAAAAGAAGCACTGCATCAAATGAACTACGTCCACGACTACTCAGCAGTGTCTGACAGGGTGACAGCGTCACAAGGTGTGTTGTCATTCGTGCCTGAAGGTGGTGAGGCTATCGCTTCTATTTACGAAAAGGTTGACCAAGCACTGTATCAGGCCAAGCAAAGCGGAAGAAATACCTACATACAACGCGATATTATGGAGCTTGAGCAATAGTTGACGAGCTTCGGTAGTAACCTGAATTATACTTCTAGTAGCTTATAAGCCAGGAAGTGACTTAAGTGATAAAAGAAATGCAGCATTCCAAGTCATTCGTCATGACTAACTCAAACAAAGGTCTTGTATTAACTCTGTTTGTTTCCGTGTGTCCAACAGCTGTTAACGCAGCTTCGCTCTCTGAATTGGTCAGAAAAGACATTGAACAAACCTTCGCAACGAGTGTTTTGCTCAATGATACGGATGTGTTTACCTTTGGCATAAATAATTTTGATCCCAACAAAGTCTTTAGTTTGGACAATGAAGATATTGGCTCTAATGACTCAGTAAGTCGCCGACAAAATATCGCTTCCCTCAGCCTTCCTTATACCTTTGAAGTGCCAAGTTATATTGAAGACAACCATCAAGAAGTAACACTTCGTTTATCTGCGTTGCGGATAGAGAAGGATGTTCAATATGCCAGTTCAACGATAAGCGACTTTCAAAAAGAGTCTGTTGTTTCTGGTTACGTTGAGTATGCAAACGTATCCCAGTTGAACGAATACTGGAGTTTTAGTTCTGCAATTGGTAACCATATTTCCTATTATCGAAACGATTTTGAATATCGTTCTTCGTTGCTTGCACCAATTCAAGGTCAGCTGGATGGTCTTTATCTGAACACGGATGCTTGGGCATACATAATAGAGCCTAAGATAAAGTTGATGTTTGAAGATAAGAATGACTGGGGTAAATATAAACTCAGTACCAGTTGGCATTACTTTAATGGTATAGGTTGGGGAGAAGCCAATAACGGTAATATTGGTCACCCAGAAGGTTGGTACATAGCAAATGAAGCTAAGATCTTCTATGACTTAGTTCGTTGGGACAAAAACATCACATCCATGTATTCGAGTATAAGAAGAATAGATATTGGTGGTGATACTGTCGCGTCTATGGGCACTACAGCTTACTACGAAGGTAGTGTAGGTTGGTTGCTTAACCCAAATCTGTTTAATGACTGGGTCGACAATGTAGGAATAGGGTTTACTATCAATTACGGAAGTAGTTTGAAAGGAGGGAGCTTAGTCATCTTCTTTAACCAAGACTAGTCTAAGCACCAACGCTTTCGATGTTCACACCGTTAAATTACGATGTTCAGAGCTTTACATTCCAAGACTTTCAACGTCTTTAACTATCGACACACAGCTTGTTTCGGCCAGTTTCTTTTGCTTTGTACAGTGCGTTATCGGCAAGTTTCAAGACTTCTACGGGTTGTTTAGTGGTTCTACTATCAGACAGCCCAATGCTCACCGTTACGTTTACGACTTCAGTTGATTTGTTGCTCTGACCACGTTTTTTAATGCCGACTTCATGGTCGTCAGGGCGATCGTTGCTATTTCGAATCGTCATATCGTAGTTTTGTACTTCCGAAATGAGAACTTGAAGGTGCTCTTTAACCTGTTCCGAGTATTTGCCTTTAAAAATAATCGTAAACTCTTCACCACCATAGCGATAAGCTTTTGCACCACAGGTTGTTTCACTCAATATACGTGCTACCAACTTCAACACATCGTCGCCAATGTCATGCCCGTAGGTATCGTTAAATTTCTTGAAGTGGTCGATATCAACCATCGCCATTGAGTATTTTCGCCCTAAGTGCTTCATATCCACTTCTAGTGCGTGTCTACCTGGAATGTTAGTTAAACGGTCATTAAAGGCCATATCGTGGCTAGCAGAGACGACATAGATAATGAATAGCGTACCAGACAGCGAGAACATCGTACTAGAGATGTATTGCACATCAAAAAATATGAATGTACTAGTAGAAAGTAAAATTGCGCTGTATACGACAACATCAATCGCGCGGTTGTATACCAGAACTAAAATCGACGTAAGGCCAAGTAAACAAAGGCTATACAGCACTAAAACGAAAGGTAGCCTCGAGAATCCGTTAACGATAAACAGGATACCTTCGCTCCATGACTCAAATCCACCTGACTGGAAATGAGAAACAATTAATTGCGCCCATACCGTAAACAGAACGAGAACCAAAGCATATAGGAACATGGATTTCGAGTTAACGCCGTTATCTGGGAAGGCATACACCAGTAAGCATGTTACAGGAACTAAAGCGGTTAACAGAGACAGTTCTAATAGAGTGGTGCCTGTGTTGAGTGGCGTTTGTAAACGAACTTGAATGATGAGGTATGCGACGAGCATGGTTAAGGACACCATGGCCATACGACCTTGCTTAAATGTGTGGCACAGTAAAACCGCAACGCTCAATAGAATGTATGGGAGGTTGCTAGCAAACCCTAAGTTTGAATCCGTCACTAGGATGACGTTGTTCATACCTGCAAGTAATATTGCTAATAGAAGTAAGGGAAAGCAAAATCGAAATATGCTCGACGTGACGAAAGAAGATGTCATTTATGTGGTGAGCCTAACTATAATGATGATCTTATATTTTAATTTTATACGTAGGATACGGGTAAACAAGCAATTGCCAAGCTTTTTCATTAAATTATAGCAAAAACATGATCATAGCTCGCTAATTGTACAATTAAATTTATATGTGTTTCAGTTGCTATTAACCTAAGAACGAGCTAAACAGTATATATGATAAATGAAACAGCCGTTATTGATACTTAACTAAATTAAGATAGTTTGTGCTTAAGAGCTAGGTGGTTACCTAAGTAGCAATGAACAGATGTTATACGCCTAACTGCAGAAGCGGCTAGCAACAACGGTAATTAGTTACAACAATGATTAGCTGTAACAACGATTAAACTAGAAACAACCGCTCAACATGGAGGTGTAATATGCAAATCAGTGTCGATGTCCATAACTATATGGAAACTTTGGTGGGAAATGTATTAGCGACAGAAGAGTATGTTTCTGGCTATACCAACGAGCAGTTAGCCGATCTTGCGTGTTTGGCTTTGGGTCAGCTTAAACCCATCTATATTCGCTTCGATGTCGATTTTCTATCGGCATTGCCAGAGGATAAATTGGTGCTGTATAAACGAAATAGTGAGATCGCGGTCAAAAATGCAGAAAGCATGATCATTGACGACAGAAGACGAGAGCGTGACGACAATGTACCCGTAATCTTTAGTCAACATAATTTTGATGATGACGTTGAATTACAATGGTATGAAAAGCCATTGTTGAGCGGTAAACAGTCATGATAGTTTACGGTTAATGCGGTCATTTAAGGAGTAAAAACGTGGGATTCTTTTCTAGATTATTTAGTGGCAAAGAAAAAACCGAACAAAAAGTAGAAATTGAGCCAGTCGAATACAAAGGCTTCAATATCTATCAAGATGCCATTGCTGAATCTGGTCAATACCGTGTAGCTGGGCGAATCGAGAAAGAATTTGATGGTGAAATCAAAACCCATCGTTTTATTCGTTCAGATGTTGTTTCAAACAAACAAGATGCCGATGAACTGATGCTTAAAAAATCGCAGATGTTCATCGACCAAATGGGCGATAACATTTTTAGCTAACCAAATAGGGTTAGAATTGATGTTGGTCATAATTTAGAGAGCTTTCAGTGTATATGCTGAAAGCTCTTTTTAGTTTTAGGAACAAAGAACAGCTAGTAGGTTGTTATTTAAAGGAATATTTGCAAGTGGTTTGACCTCTTGACTCAAAAGAGGCGTCATTTCTTCAAATGAAGTGCTCCAATTCCATCCAAATCGTTATAAGTAATAACTTTTCCTGTTCTTTGAATAAAACGCTTGAAGTATTAGTTGTCGTTAGATACAAACGAATAAGTCATTGTGCCAATAGTCAAGGAATAGCTATGCAAATTGGTGTACCAAGAGAAACACTCGCAGGTGAAACGCGAGTCGCTGCTTCGCCGAAATCGGTAGAACAGCTTCTAAAATTAGGATTTGAAGTTTGTGTTGAATCACAAGCAGGTGCGTTAGCAAGTTTTGAAGATGCAGTTTATGAACAAGCTGGAGCAAAAATTGTCACCGTAGATGAAGCTTGGAAATCCGATATTATTTTTAAAGTTAACGCTCCGATCGTTGACGAAACTACAAATGAAATTGATCTTCTTCAAGATGGCGCAACATTGGTCAGCTTTATTTGGCCAGCTCAGAACCCAGAATTAATGGAACAATTGTCCACTCGTAATATTAACGTGATGGCGATGGATTCTGTACCTCGTATTTCAAGAGCTCAAGCGTTAGATGCATTGAGTTCTATGGCTAACATCGCGGGTTACCGTGCTGTTGTTGAGGCGGCGCATGAGTTTGGTCGATTCTTCACAGGTCAAATTACGGCGGCAGGCAAAGTTCCACCAGCGAAGGTACTGGTTGCTGGTGCGGGTGTTGCTGGCCTAGCAGCAATTGGCGCTGCGGGTAGTTTGGGTGCGATCGTTCGTTCGTTCGATGTTCGTCCTGAAGTAAAAGAGCAAGTCGAGTCTATGGGCGCTGAATTCTTGGAAGTGGATTTCAAGGAAGATACCAGCGCGGGCGACGGCTACGCAAAAGAGATGTCTGAAGCATTCAATAAGAAAGCTGAAGAACTGTATGCAGCTCAAGCTAAAGATGTCGATATCATCATTACAACGGCACTGATCCCAGGTCGTCCGGCACCTAAGCTGATTACCAAAGAGATGGTAGACAGCATGAGTGCTGGTAGTGTGATTGTTGACCTTGCGGCAGCCAATGGCGGCAACTGTGAATATACCGTTGCGGATCAAGTCATTACAACGGCTAACGGCGTGAAAGTGGTAGGTTACACAGATATGGTTGGTCGACTACCGACTCAATCATCTCAACTGTATGCAACGAACCTAGTTAACTTGCTGAAACTGCTTTGCAAAGAGAAAGATGGCAACATCAATATTGACTTTGAAGATGTCGTGCTACGCGGTGTTACCGTGGTTAAAGAGGGTGAAGTCACTTGGCCTGCACCACCAATTCAAGTTTCAGCTCAACCACAACAAGCTAAGCCCAAAGCGGTTAAACCGGAGCCTAAAGTTGAAGAGCCGGTTTCTCCAATTAAGAAAGTGGCAGGCATGGCGGTTGCTGTAGGTGCATTTGCTTGGGTAGCTTCGGTTGCTCCTGCTGCGTTCTTATCTCACTTTACCGTTTTTGTACTCGCTTGTGTGGTGGGTTATTACGTCGTTTGGAATGTAAGCCATTCTCTGCATACGCCTTTGATGTCCGTAACTAACGCGATTTCAGGAATCATTGTAGTCGGTGCACTGTTACAAATAGGACAAGGAAGTGGCGTTGTCACGTTCTTATCATTTATTGCCGTATTAATTGCAAGTATCAATATCTTTGGTGGCTTTACCGTAACCAAACGTATGCTTGAAATGTTCCGTAAAGACTAAGGAGTGACAGATGTCTGAAGGATTAGTACAAGCAGCTTATATTGTTGCTGCTGTATTCTTTATTATGAGCTTGGCTGGGTTGTCGAAACAGGAATCTGCGCGTGCAGGTAACTATTACGGTATCACGGGTATGGCAATCGCGTTGATCGCGACGATCTTTGGCCCACATTCTGCAGGTATTGTATGGATCATCATTGCTATGGTGATCGGTGGTGGTATTGGTATCCACTACGCAAGAAAAGTAGAAATGACTGAAATGCCTGAGCTGGTGGCAATTCTGCACAGCTTCGTAGGTATGGCAGCAGTACTTGTAGGTTACAACAGTTACATTGATCCACCTGCTACTGTTTCTATCAACCCTGCTGATATTCATGCAGAGCACGTGATCCACCTAGTGGAAGTGTTCCTTGGCGTGTTTATCGGTGCGGTGACGTTCACGGGTTCTATTGTTGCGTTTGGTAAGCTTCGTGGCGTTATCTCTTCGTCTGCATTGAACATTCCTCATAAGCATAAGTGGAACCTTGCGGCGATCGTAGTTTCTACACTACTGATGATCATGTTCGTTAAAGCGGACGGCAGTATGTTCGCGCTAATGGTGATGACTCTTATCGCATTCGCATTCGGTTACCACCTAGTGGCATCGATTGGTGGCGCAGATATGCCAGTGGTTGTCTCTATGCTGAACTCGTATTCTGGTTGGGCAGCAGCAGCGGCAGGTTTCATGCTTGCGAACGATCTGCTTATCGTAACCGGTGCATTGGTTGGTTCGTCAGGTGCAATTCTTTCTTACATCATGTGTAAGGCGATGAATCGCTCTTTCATCAGCGTTATTGCTGGTGGATTCGGCCAAGACGTGGTTGTGTCTGATGGTGATGAAGAGCAAGGTGAACACCGCGAAACATCAGCTGAAGATGTGGCTGACATGCTTAAAAACTCAAAGTCAGTCATCATCACTCCTGGATATGGCATGGCAGTAGCTCAAGCTCAATACCCAGTGCATGAAATCACTGAGAAGCTGCGAGCGCAGGGCATCAATGTTCGATTTGGTATCCACCCAGTTGCTGGTCGGTTACCGGGTCACATGAATGTGTTACTTGCTGAAGCAAAAGTACCTTACGATATCGTTCTTGAAATGGACGAACTCAACGATGACTTCAATGAGACCGATACTGTTTTGGTTATCGGTGCAAACGACACAGTGAACCCTGCAGCACTTGAAGATCCAAATAGTCCAATCGCTGGCATGCCAGTACTTGAAGTTTGGAATGCTCAGAACGTTATCGTATTCAAACGTTCGATGAACACAGGTTATGCAGGTGTACAAAACCCGCTGTTCTTCAAAGAGAATACACAGATGTTGTTTGGTGATGCGAAACAGAGCTGTCTCGGTATTCTAGAGCATCTATAGGAAACACTTTTTAAGTATTTTCTAAGCAAAAGCATTAAGTCGTAACTAAATAAGGAGCTCATTAGAGCTAATGCCGATCAGTTAAAGCCAAAGTGATCGGTTGAAGGATCCTTCCGAGCTG
>NZ_JBFSUD010000043.1:0-40043 GCF_041467175.1 Vibrio sp. 10N.247.310.24 | reverse complement strand
AGAAATACGCGAAACGGGGTTGTTCTATCTTTAAATTTAATTACGCAACAAAGCCGCTAGGGGCTGCTATTATTATTGCGTCAGTTGCATTTATTACCCATTGGGAAACGAAAAAACCGGCGAAAATAAAGAAAGTTTAGGATCGATGAAATAAATAGTTCGACTGTCCGTTCTATATGGATAAGAGAATTCAAACGAGGCCGTAAGCATGAAGAAACCAGTCAAGATTACACTATACCGTTGGGCAGGCAGCTGGGGTCCATTTAAAGTTAATATCCCATGTGGGGAATGTACCCTTACCAAAGACATTCTTAAGGATACTTTTGAGAATGAGTTATCAGATGTCGATGTCGAACTGGAAGTGAAAGATTGGTTGTCTCACTGGTGGGAGCCGCTAAAACTGGGTTCTTGGCATGCTCCAATCCTTGTTGTTGAAGGCAAGGTTGTAAGCCAAGGCGAAGCGCTTAACCGCGGTGTGTTAGTTCAATCTGTGATTAAAGAGTGGACTAAACGAGACAGCCTAAAAGGCAACATTGTTTACGGAAAAGCGACCTGCCCATTCTGCGTTAAGGCCAAGAAAATGCTTGATGAAGCGGGTGTTGAATACCAATACCACGATGTCGTAAAAGACAGCGCAGCTTTGTATCGCATGATTCCAGAGGTCAAAGCGCACATTGGTGAGAAAACACCAGTAACCGTTCCTCAGATCTGGCTCGATGGTAAATACATCGGTGGAGCAGACAACTTAGAAGCATGGATGAAAGAAAATGGTTTAGATACCATTCCAAATAACGTTGTCGACCTGTCCAACCAATCGGCAGGCTAAACTCACACAGAGTTACAAATCCGATCGTGAATTAATCAGTGTTTTTTGTGTCCATCCACAACAAAACGAGCGATGACCTTCATTAATCGCTAAAACGCAAAAGGCCTTAAACTGAACTAGCCCCAATAGTTGGACACCAGTAAGTTTAAGGCCTTTTTAAAATCCGTTTTTGAAAATGCTTATTTCGCCATTTTCTTCATCATTCGCTTAATGAATGATGCTTTTTTTGGCTTTGGCTTGCCATACAACGCTTCGTGCATCATGTTTTTTGCTACCATTTGACCAAGGTATGCGTGGCCTAGTTCGTAATTCATGCTTATCTCCGCACATAATCGATTTTCTTATGCGCGGATTCTACACTTAAAGCGCTCAAAAACAAGATCTAAATCACACTCTCAATGTAATCTCACCATTGAGTTACAATTAAAATTTTCATTTAAACATCCATAAAAAAAGCAGCTCAAGAGAGCTGCTTTAAAAATAGTTTTTTAGAAACCTAATTGCTTAGAAATCAACTTACATGAAAAAATAGCCTATAAAACAAACAGTCAAGAAAACTAGCTACGCTTTGGCTGTCTGTAAGTTTTGCCTGCAATTTGGTATGTGTCTTTTTGCTTTAATTCGAACATAGTTTCAAAGAACCAAGCTGCAAATTTGATTAAGTCATCGCCTTCATTCATCACATGTTCGATGTACTCTTGCTCTTCGCCTTGTTCATTTTCTTGAAGCGTCACGTGGTAAATACGCTTTTCGCCTTCAACTTCAGCTAGCGCAAATTGACCTGTTAGTGATCCAGCAGCCTCAGCGACTTCTGTATCCTCATTGGATTTCAATAACTCAAGTGCTTGAGGCAAGCCATCTAGTGCGCAGATAGCTTTTACCAGTACTTCAAATTCATTTTGCTGCATGTTTATTACCTATTAAATGGACGCTGGTATTGTAGAAAACCATCCATACAAATACAACGTATTAACGACTGTATGCTGAACTATAGCGAGCTAGCTGTTTAACTGGTCTGTACTTCAGCTGCTTAACTGTACTCAACTTCGGTAGCTGTGGCTTTCTTATTCATTCTCGTTGAAGACCAAAGTACTGTAGCCATACAAGCGCCAATAATCAGATAAAACACGCCGAGCTGTAGGTGAGTCGTCACCCAACTCTCGACTAGATATCCACCAAGTAAACCCGCCAAACACATCTGAATTGAACCTGACAGTGCCGACACCGCGCCCGCTTTCTTCTTATGAGGTTCTAATAGCATACTGATCGATAGAGGGAAGGAGATACCTTGAGCGATAGCTAACCACGTAAATGCCCACACTAAGTTAAAGATGGATAACTCATGAGTAAGTAACCAAGTCCCTGAAGCTAAAATGATCAAAATCGCAAGACTCATCAATTGTGGTGTACTAAACCTACGATTGAGCAAGTTCAAAGCCACGCTACCAATCAGTAAGCCAGCCGAAGGGACTATCATCAACGATCCGTATTCAGCGGCTGTCAGCCCCAATTGCTCTTGCATTAAGAATGGAAACAGTGATAGCGACACCAAACTCGCCATGTAACTCATCCAATTATAACTGGCACTGGTCAACACTTGGCGATTCGTCAACAAACGGCCATAGTTCTTGACCACTTGACTGACTTCAAAGCGGCTCTTCCCGTATGGCAAAGTTTCATGAAGAACAAAATAGCCGAGAGTGAATATCGCCAGTAAATACACAAGAACAAACAGGAACACCGCCTGCCAACCGAGGTGGAATGAGATCCAACCACCAAACACAGGCGCAATAATCGGCATGATCGAAGCGGTGACCGAAATATAAGACAGTGCTTTGGTCAGTTGAAGGCCATCATAGCTGTCGCGCAGCACACTTCGCCCAAGAACCGAGGCACTCCCCGCCCCTAGACCTTGCAACAAGCGACCAACCTCTAACGCCGTCATGTTGTCGGAAAAAACAACACAAACAACAGTACCAATCAAATAAACACCCTGACCTAACAAGAAGATAGGTCTTCTCCCCACGGCATCGGACATCGGCCCGTAAAATAGCTGAGACAAGCCAAAACCCACAAGAAACAGCGTAACGAGCAGCTGTACATCTACCTGAGTCACACTTAAGTCTGAAGCAATTAGCGGCAATGATGGTAAATAGATACTCACCCCTACCTGTCCTGTAGCTATGATCATCATTGCTAAGAGTAACGGCGTTTTTTTAAAGGTCGATTGGCTCAAAAAATTCCCTATTCGTTTGATATTTGTTCATTAGATGAGTTTACATTCAAAACCAATAATTGATAATTAGCTAAATTGGAATTTAATTAAGTCCCAACAGGAAATAGTATGGATTGGATTCTTAACGTAAAAAGTTATGTAAAAGTGGTGGAAGAAGGCAGCTTCAATGGCGCAGCGCGTAAACTCAATACCACCAGCTCAGCGATCAGCAAAAGAGTGAACTGGTTAGAAGAACGTATTGGCACTCAACTATTAAAGCGCACCACGCGCTCAATCAGCCAAACCGAAGCGGGGGCTCTCTTTTATCTGCGAGCCAAGGATCAGCTCGATAATTGGCAATCGATTATTGATGAAACCCGATCGGTTAACCAAACGCCTGCGGGCCTGCTAAAGATTGGCGCAACCATTGCTGTTGGTTCTAAGTTTCTCGTGCAATACATGGACGACTTCTTAGAAAAGTATCCAGACATTAAAGTACAGCTTATCACCACCACGCCAGGTCAATTACCTGAGCTTGGCTTGGACCTGGTGATCAGTCGTGAACTGGAACAACTCAACTCGTTAAGCTTCAAGAAAACACCACTGTTTGAACACAAAGCCAGCTTTTACGCCGCACCAAGTTACTTGGCTAAACATGGTTATCCCATCAACGAGCAAGATTTAGAACAACACAACTCCTTAATATGGGGAGAGCGCCCTACCCGTGAAGTCACACTCACCAAAGGGCAGCGCATCACTTTGAACGGTAACTTTGCGACCACCAACCCTGAGGCTTTGTTTCATGCCGCCAAGCGAGGAATGGGCGTACTGTTAACCATCAAAGCAATGATCAAAGAGGATCTTAAACAAGGGACACTGGTTCCAGTATTACCAAATATAACAGCTGACGAAGTGATGGTTTACGCGTACTACCCTAAGCTTGACTACTCACATACACGAACCAAGCTATTTTTAGACCACCTAAAAGATAGGCTAGACAAAGAAAGAAATAGTCAAATTTTGTGAAATATATCGCACTAAATTTGAAAAATCACACAACACGACCAATAATAAACTAGACGCATATCAAGATTATTAATGCAAGTAGCATTGTTAATATTTAAGACGGTGCTGCTACAAGATCGTATACACAAGATCATACACATACAGCTTACACACGATTCTGGTTGGCTACGGATGGTGACTATGACTCAACATACACGCAATTGCACGATAGACACAGAGCGCATTGGCCGCTTACTCAAATTGGAAGGTATCGACCTTTTAGAGTCTGCCGTGCTTACTTTGCATCAAACCTTCGGTACTCAATACACCAGTATCATTGAGAAAAAGCACTTCCCCGATCAAATGGTTCCTTTGGTCATTGCCCATTCTGACCATGTACTGCATGACAAAATAAACGCACGCCATGGTCACATATACCAACAAGCCGTTAATCAAAAACACCCAGATTGCTCATTTGCTCAGTATATCGTTCAGTCACTCCCAACATCAGCATTTAGACAGGAAATCACCTCACAGAACTCAATCGCTATCCCAGCACGCAGTCAAAGTGGCGAAGTCATGGGTGTGCTTTTCTCAACCTTTAGTTCGCCAATGAGTACAGATCAGCAACAAGACGTGATAAAACACCACCAGTTGTTCGCAGATATCGTCATTCACACCTTGCGTGAAATGTGGTTCAACGACCGTTCTGAGCAACTGGTTAATCAACTCAGTTACGAAGTATCACACGATAGTCTAACTGGGCTATTAAACCGTAGCTGCTTATCAGACACCTTGGAATCGATCACTCAGCAGAGTGTCACTCCCTTCACGCTCGCTCTGCTCGACATCAATAGCTTCAAAGCCATTAATGATATGCACGGTAATTATATTGGCGATAAGGTGCTTCAGTTCGTTGCAGAGACCTTGCGCCGAACCTTGCCCGACAACAACCTGACGTTCCGGACGGCTGGCAATGAGTTCGCATTCATTACCTATCATTCAGACCCAATAGCGGTTTGCAAACAAATACTGGATAAGATAAAGCAAGGTTACACTAGTATTGATATCAAAATCGATTTCGACGTCAGCATCGGCATTGCCCGGTCAGATGGAGACAATAAAGACGTAGAGCAAATCATCTTCAACACCAGTTTGGCGCTAAAAGAGTGCCAGCATAGTCAAGATACTCATATTCAATGTTACGACACTCACCTAAGGGTTCGTTACCAAAGGAAAACCGAGTTAATCGCCGCCTTACGAAGTGAACTTGATAGCCCCATATCAGACAGTCAGGCACCTAATGACAATGGAATGTACGTGGTTGTACAACCAATCGTTGATCACATTGATACACGATGGGATTACTTCGAGGTGTTAACTCGTTGGAAAACCACAAGACATGGCGACATCTCGCCAGTGGAGTTCATTCAGGTAGCGGAAGAATCGGGGTTGATCGTGGAACTGGGTGAACGGATCATCGAATTGGTATGCCGCGCTAAAACAAGATTGGAGCGAGGCTTAGGCTACAAAGTTAAGCTTGGAATAAACTGCTCCGCTCACGAGCTTACCGATTCTAAGCGTTATATTTCCTATCTCACTCGAACGATTGAACAGCATCACTTTAAAGCAAACGAGTTTGTCATTGAGCTAACCGAAACCGTTCTGTTATCTCCAACTCAAGAAACAAAGTCAGCACTCGACTTTCTAAGGGGACAAGGGTTCACGATCGCTCTAGATGATTTCGGTACTGGTTACTCAAGCTTAAATTACATTCATAGCTACCCTATCGATTGTATTAAGATTGATGCCACCTTTATTCGAAACTTGCTGACAAACTCAACATCCGAAAGTGTTGTGTGGTTGATTGTTCAACTGGCACACAGACTCAATGTGTCATTGGTTGCGGAAGGCGTAGAGAAGCGTGAGCAATTAGAAAAGCTGCACGCAATGGGGTGTGACAAAATTCAAGGATACCTCTACTCTCCACCTATGCGACCAGAAGCTATCGTTAGCTACGTCACTCACTCAGAACCTCTAGCCTAAACGCCGTTTACTACCTCAACCTAAAATCAAAAAGCCGCGAGCGTATCACTAAACATTTAAGTATTTAGTTCTGCACTCACGGCTTTAAAGGCTACATCATTACTCGCAACCATCTAGCTAACGGTTACCTTGACGACATATAGTCAGCTGCTAGCTATTATTCGATTGTTTTTCTAAAGCTTTCTTTAATAGCTTGTCGGCTTCATCTCTAGCGGCTACGAATGTCGCTTTTTCCTTTTTAGGTACGGAATCGGCCATCGGAATATTTGCTTTCATTGCATTGACAGGACGACCACGTTCGATCAATTCGTAATGTAAGTGCGCCCCCGTCACTCGGCCCGTTTTACCTGATAAGCCAATACGCTGACCACGAGATACCGTTTGTCCTTTACGAACGAGGATCTTACTCAAGTGTAGGTAGCGTGTTTTGTATGTGCTGCCATGCTGAATCACCACATAGTTACCCGCATATGGGTGCTTACGAGTCATGATCACTTTACCATCACCTGTTGCTTGAACGGGTGTGCCAATTGGCGTCGCGAAATCTGTGCCGTTATGCGGAGAGACTCGCCCAGTCACAGGGTGTAAGCGCTTAGGATTAAACTGAGAACTTTGACGCCAACCACGGCTCACAGGGTAACGTTGGAAAGCGCGTTGTAAGCTATCGCCATTGGCATCGTAATATTGCCCGTCAGTGTGTAAGTACGCTGAAACAACACGGTTACGGTTCATGATCTTGATGGCTTCTATTTCACGTTTCCCGGTTGCGACACCATCAACGAATTGCGCTTTTTGAAGCACTTCAAACTGATCACCCGCACGTAAGTCTCGGCTGAAATTCAGCTTATCTTTGAGAAGAGTCACAATATGGTCAATCTCAATACTGTTCAGGCCAACTTTGTTCGCTGACATAGAGAAACTGCCTTGAATATCACCCACTAGAGGTTTCTGCTTCCATTCACCCGGAATAGAAATATCTTCGAATTCGTAGCTGCCGTCATCAAGCAGTCGATAAACCACTTTGTCCGCGACACTAAATTGAAGTTCCATTTTTGAAAGGTTGCCCGTCGCTTCGTCACGCCAAAAGCGTAATGTATTACCCGGACGAAGCGTGTCTAACGCAAGGAAGTTCAAATCGGTTTCCATCACGCTCATCATCGAGTTATAAGAAAACCCAAGCTGAGTGAAGATGCTACTTAAGTTATCACCTGATTGAATTTGATATTCAAACGTCGGTGGCTCAATAACGGTAGCAGAAGGAGGTGACAGAATTGACTCAATAACGGTTGAGTCTGGCAAATCAAGATCGATCGTTTTCGTCAGACTTGATTGTGAATATTGCAAAGCAACACTAATCACTGCAATAAGTGGCAGTCCTAAAATTGCTGCTTTTTTTACAGGTGAAAGCTCAGCAAACGGAGAGGAAAATATTTTTGAATACACGGTAAACAGGTCTTTCTACGATATAAAAGCACAGGATATGCTTTTCAGGCGTATAAATCATCATTGCATTGTCATAATATGATGTGAATCTGCGCAATCTCGGCTAAGTCATTGAGTTACCGTTAATGAAATAGGCACAACTCAAAAAATTAATGAACCAACGATTTAGACATTAAAAAGCAGAAACCTCTAGTTCCTGCTTTTTAACTAATTCATACTATTTCAATTAAGTCATGCTATTTCAATTAAACGTTAACTGTCGATACCAAGCAATTATCTTCACCAAATTCATTCGGGATATAACGATCAGCATTCGCATCGTTCACCCATTGTTGATCATCAACTAGGTAGCGAAATTGAAACTCGCCATCTTTCGGAAGACGAGTTTTAAACTTGTAAACCTTCCCTTTCGCCAGTTTTTTCATTGGGGTCGCTTTCCAATCCAGAAAGTCGGCAACGATAGATACGGAATTAGCTTCTTGAGCTTCTAGCTCGAAAGTCACTTCAACTTCATCTTTCGTCTTAAAAAAACGTTTATTAATCATTCGCAAGCTCCATTTGTAAAGTAAGCAGACACAAAGCTAAGTGTGTCTAAATTTCATTCATCTACTTAAGATAATATGTAATTTAGCTCACATAAACAACAGTTCCTTGCCCTAACAAAAATGTCATTGCTCATCAATTGATTGCGCATTGAAAGAAAAACTCATTAACACCTTTTCAGATTGCAATTCTGGAAAAGATTGTTCCGCAGAATGTCGAGTAAAACCGATAAAACCTTCCCCAGAGAGTTTGCTTTGTGAATCGAGCAGTTGAGTAATCTCTAAAGTTTGGATTCTCACACGGTCACCAAGAAAGAATTGGTCAACTAACACGACACGGCTTCGATGCTGGTCATGTTTAAACAGGCCAAGATAATAGAAAACGCCACTGCCTTGGTTAGATACCCACATAGGTGCAACAAAGAAACTCGCCTCGCCGAGTATGACTCTTGAAAGGTTGTTGGTGTCTACGGTGACCACACCACGCTCAACACCGGAGTCATACCGCCCAAACGCGATTGATCTTGGTCCATCGACTTCATTAATAAAGGCGTACGCGTTGGTTTCAGGAACTTTGATTGTCCATGGGTTAGTCGTCTTCAAATCAAAAACGGTTTCAACAACAGGGTCATAACTGACTTGAGAAGAAGGAAACTTCGCCAAGATCTCTTCGTCACTTAAGCTAAAGCGATAAATACCCGCCAGTATCACCACAACCAGCATGATAATAGGAATCAGTAAAATCAGAGGTATAGGTAAGATTTTCTTTTTCATGAGCAATTATATTCTTTTGTTTTCATCCAGTTGTGCAGACCATAAAGGGCTTTAGTATAATTATCAATACAGGGTTAACCAGAAGTGGAGCATGGATGGATATCAATCATATTAAAGAGAGAAATATCAGAAGTTGCGAATGCCGCTGTGGAGCCGTCAATTTAGTCTGCAGAGGCGAGCCTCAACGCACCTCCGTATGCCATTGTTATGAATGTCAGAAGCGCACCGGAAGTGTGTTCGGGGTTCAGGCTCGATTTCCCATAGAACAAGTGACACTCAACGGAGAGGTCACCTCCTTTTCACGTATCAGTGACACGGGCAATGAAGTCACCTACCAGTTTTGCCCTAAATGTGGCACTACCATGCTATTGCAGTCGGTTGCCGCCGCCGATTTTTATGTCGTCCCGCTCGGACTATTTAAAGAGCAAGACTTTCCGCTACCAAGCTTTTCAGTCTACGAAGAACGCAAACACGGATGGGTCAAATTTGACCACCAGATGAGTCACTACAACTAGCCTGTTACTGACCATTTTCTCTATAAAGCAACAGTATTGGAACAAACTGCAAGACTGTTGCCTAAGATCAAATATCAACGTTCTACAACGCTAGCGTATCTTTTCGCTAGCGTTATAATCTGCTCCTCTTTTTAACCCAGGGTGAACCACATGATTTCTAAACTACCTCGCTGGGTTGAATACGGCGCCTTACTGTTAGCGGGCCTTGCTGGCAGCGTTAATGCTATTGGTTTACTCGGCTTCCAACATCAAGCTATCTCCCATATTTCAGGCACCATGTCTTTACTTGGCAGCAGCCTGCTCACGCCGACTTCAACTTCTATGCACCTCCTGCTAATCATTATGAGCTTTATGCTAGGTGCCGCGTTCAGCGGATTCTTTATCGAAAATCAAGCATTGAAGTTAGGACGCCGTTACGGTGTTGCGCTATGTATTGAGGGTGGATTGCTGTTCTTGGCGCTTTGGGCACTGTTACAAGGCTACACTTCAGGCCAGTATTTCGCTTCAGCCGCGTGTGGGTTGCAGAACGCAATGATCACCACCTATAGCGGGGCGATCATTCGCACCACACACATGAGCGGGATCATCACAGACCTTGGGATCATGATTGGCGCACGCTTAAAGGGGATGCCTTTTGACCGCCGTAAAGCCAAACTTCTTATGTTCATCGTTGTTGGCTTTCTGTTTGGTGGTTTAAGTGGTGCTTGCCTGTTCCAGCGCTTTGAAATTTTGGCACTGGCTTTCCCTGCCTCTTTCGCGTTCATTGTCGCGTTTAGCTACTGGCTCTACCTAACTTATCGAACTGAAGCCTCAGTAAATTTATAAACGCCTAGTAATAACCATGAGAATATGTAACATCTGCAACACTTTATTCTAAACTCATAATTTGTTGCAGAATAACCTGCGTGAATATTTAGCGATATTTGATGAATAGTATTGCAAGTGATATTAATACTCGGTAATCTTGCACCCAATGAGAAAATACGGATGTTTAGAGAATAAAAATGCCAAGGATGTGGCTTTTTTACATGTAGAAATACGAGAATAATTAACATGTCTAACAACACGAATACTGCTCAACCAGAGAAATCTAAAGGCAGTTTCTGGGTTTTCTTAATCCCATCTCTAATTGGTTTGTTCCTCTTCATGGCGCCAATTAGCTACCAAGGTGATCTCACGATCCCTGTCGCTATTCTAGCCAAATCAATTCAAGCGGTTTTCGGTGAGTCTCTAGTTGCTATTATCACTGCAATCGTTGCCTTCATGTCTGTAGCTTCCGTGTTAAGCACCATTTTCAAACCTACATTCATTACATCGAATTCATTTCTAAACGGCCTTTTCAACCCATCTCCACTGTGGTTGTTGGTTCGTATTATCGGTGGTGCTGCAGCATTCATGGCTTTCTTCCAAGTTGGCCCTGAGTTTATCTGGGAAGAAAACACCGGTGGTCTGGTGTTAGAGGGCCTATTGCCGACTCTATTTTCAGTATTCATCTTTGCCGGTTTACTATTACCACTTCTACTTAACTTCGGTTTGTTAGAACTGTTTGGCACCTTACTAAGTAAAGTGATGCGTCCAATCTTCAACCTGCCGGGTCGTAGTGCTATCGATTGTATGGCTTCTTGGTTAGGTGACGGCAGCGTTGGTATCCTGCTTACAAGCAAACAGTACGAGAAGAAATTCTACACTCAACGTGAAGCCGCTGTTGTTGGTACGACTTTCTCAGCAGTATCTATCACGTTCAGCCTTGTAGTGATTGCTCAAGTAGAACTAGAGCACCTATTCCTACCTTTCTACGCAGCAATCTGCTTAGCAGGTATTGTGGCCGCGGTAATCATCCCTCGCCTTCCTCCACTGAGCATGAAGAAAGACACCTTCATTGATGGTACAAAGCCTCACAAAGATGCTGATGCAATCCCAGCGGGTCACTCGACTTTCTCTTGGGGTCTTGAACTCGCGGTAAATAAGGCATCACAAGTGAAGTCTGCTAAGTCTGTATTTGGTGAAGGCATTCGTAACGCAGTCGACATGGTATTCGGCGTTCTTCCTGTTGTAATGGGGCTAGGTACAATGGCATTGGTGATTGCAGAATACACCTCTGTGTTCTCATTCCTAGGTCAGCCTTTCATTCCATTCCTTGAGCTACTTGGAGTACCTGAAGCGGTTGCAGCATCTGAAACCATTGTTGTTGGTTTTGCGGATATGTTCATCCCAGCGATCCTTGCCGCTTCTATCGACAACGAGATGACTCGCTTTGTTATTGCAGCAATGTCGGTAACTCAGCTGATCTACATGTCTGAAGTAGGCGCTCTACTTCTAGGCAGTAAGATTCCAGTGAACATCTTAGAACTGTTTATTATCTTTATTCTACGTACGTTAATTACGCTTCCAGTTATCGCAGGTGTAGCGCATCTAATATTTTAAATTAGACGTACTGATACAGTGTAATAAATAACCTGATTTATAATAGCCTCACTTTTGTGGGGCTTTTTTTCGCCTAATATATTCACTCTCCGGTTTAAAATACATACACTCTCCTGTTTGAAATATCGCCAATATACGAATTGAGAATATCATTTGATTTCATATTAATTCCCTTACACCTCTCCCTTATATAATAAACCATACGCATATTCGCCTAATTAATACCCTCCTTACTTTGTTTGCCTTTGATTAAGCCAACTCTTTAACTCATTGAACCAAAAAACAAAAGTAGCAAGTATGTAATTAACTGAGTTTTACGTTGTGCGGGTTGTTGTATTTTTGTAGTCTATTTTGTGAAATTACATTCAAGTAAATCCCAACAATGTCGATATATATAATTACAAAAACACGATTAGCTTTAGTTTTCGCAAAGCTTGTGAGAAGAGGAAAACACAATGAAATTTAGCCATAAGGTGGTTGCAGCATCATCAGCCTTGCTATTAGTGACAGTATCATTGCTTTCAATACAGCAACTTTACACCGTAAAAAGTGCTGTAGAGAACCACGTCAATGCAAGCCTGAAAGAGATGGTCTCTGGGATTAAGAACACCGTAGCATCAGAGATGAATGCTAAAAAAGCACTGGCTCAGTCGACGACTGAAGTCATCGAAATCAACCCTCAAGATCGTACATACGTTCAAAACATCCTAGAAAAGCCAAAACTTAAAGGCAGCTTTCTCGCGGTTGGTTTTGGTTATGACGCAAACGGTTTCGTTATTGAAAATGATGATGGTTGGGAAGCTGGCCCGGATTACGACCCACGAATCCGCCCTTGGTTCATTGAGGCTAAGTCCAAAAACAGTTTAGTTGTTACCGACCCTTATGTGGACGTATCAAGCAAGAAAGTCATCATTTCAATTGGTACGCCAGTGCAAGAAAACGGCCGTTTCACTGCAGGTATGTTCTACGACCTAGAACTAACCAACCTTGCGACCTTGGTAAACCAAGTGAACTTGTTTGACGCGGGTTACTTATTCCTAGTCACTGCCGACGGCACGACGATTGCTCACCCTAATGCTAAGAACAATGGCGAAACGCTATCAAGCTACCTGCCACAAGCGACTATTCGCGAGGGATCTCAACAAATTGAAGTCGACGGTAAAAAATTCCTAGTGAACTTCACTCACATCCCAAGTGAAGATTGGTACATCGGCGCAATACTTGATGAAGAGATCGCATTCCAAACGGTTGAAGATCTGAAAAACAGCTCGATAATCTACTCTTTAATTGCGGTTATTCTCAGCATCATTGCATTAACCGTCCTTATTCGTGTGTTAATGCGCCCGCTTGAGACGCTTAACCAAGCCATTCAAGATGTTGCGAGCGGACAAGGTGACTTAACTAAACGTCTAGATACCAATACAGATAAAGAGTTCTCTGACCTTGCGAAAGGCTTCAACACCTTTACTGAAAACCTGCAAAATCAAATCATTCAATCCAAAGCGATTGGTGTTGAGATTAAACGTGGCACTGAAATCACAGTAAAAGGCGCGGGTGAGTCAGCGAATGCGATGAATACTCAGCTGCAAGAGCTTGAACAGCTAGCCACCGCAATGAACGAGATGGCCGTTACCGCAACGGAAGTAGCAAACAACGCTCAAGGCGCAGCCGCCGCGGCTCGTGAAGCTGACGATGCGACACTAGACGGTACATCTGTAGTAAGTGACACGACTCAAGCGATTGATAACCTTTCAGCGCGTATCGACCAAGCGGTTGCAGAAGTACAAGTACTTGAATCAGCAACAGCAAATATCGAGACGATTCTTAAAGTAATCAACGATATCGCAGACCAAACCAACCTACTTGCATTGAATGCTGCTATTGAAGCGGCGCGTGCTGGTGAATCGGGCCGTGGTTTCGCTGTCGTTGCCGATGAAGTTCGCACACTAGCGCAACGTACTCAAGAATCGACCACAGAGATCCGCAACATGATCGAGCAGCTCCAAGCGGGTGCAAGCTCTGTATCTAACGCGATGAATCAAAGTAAAGACACAGCCACTGACGCCGTTGAACGCGCTCAGCAAGCAAACTCTTCACTTGACCGCATCCGCGACGCGATTCAGCGCATCTCTGATATGAATATTCAGATTGCTTCAGCAGCTGAAGAGCAGAGTTTAGTAGCGGAAGAGATCAACAACAACACAGTTAAGATCAAAGACCTTTCAACACAGGTATCGAACGCAGCTCAAGACGCAAACACAGCAATGCAAGTTCAAACTGACAATGTTCGCCAACAAGACGAACTATTAAACAAGTTTACGGTTTAACCGCCTTAGCGTTTAGCTAACTAACACCTTGTTTAACTAACACCCTGTTTAGTAAGCAATAAACAGCTTTAAATAAAAAACCCCGCTTACTGGTAATCAGTAAGCGGGGTTTTCTTTTCAAGGTTTTCTTTGCAAAATTTGCTTTCTAACTCGTAACAGGCTCGAGCTAGTTGGTCGTCAGCATCATGCACTGGTTGGATTCAACCTTAATAGTTAAGTCCTTACCAACACATTCGAACACTTCGCCAGACAACAGATCCGTCACAGCGCCTGTCCAATTTAATGAGGCCGTCTTGCTTCGTTTCGATTTATTAATCACCACAATGCCTTTGTCGCCACGAACAAACACCAACAAGTCATCATTGGCTTCAACCACCTGCATCGCTTCGCCATGAACATGGTTATGGAATTGAATCATGTTTTTCATATAAGGCGCTTGCCAGTCGTTAAGCCAACGAGGTTGGCCACTCTTGTCCAGAATACCGCTGGTGCTGAGCTCACTGTAAACAAGCGGCACACCGCCATCTCGTCCAAGAATAAACGCGTGAGCTAATTGCTCGTCGACTTCATCCATCACATGTTCCAAAAACACCTCGTTATTTGGAATGTCATGAGTGACAGCAAAAGTGATCGCTCGCATGTTCGACAGAGCTTGACCAAAACAGTATGGGTTGATCAGAGACTTAAAACTGCCCTGCTCTTCAAAAGCTTTGAAGATGGTATTGAATAGCGGAAAATCATACGCCCCTAAACGAGTGTGTTTAAGGTAAGGCTCGAGGAACAGTTCGTACTCTTCTTTGGTTGCACCACCGTCAGTAATGATCTCGCCAAAGATATGCATTTCTTCACAGATATCATCGGTCCAAACCTTACGTAGATGTGACAGTGTCATGTGTTTCGCTGCGTCGATGCGAAACCCTTTCACACCAATCACTTTCAAGGCTTTTAGGTAAGCTCGCTGCTGTGTAACCACATTGTCGTTGTCTAACAGCGTTGGCAGGCCTGGATCGCTTGCTCCACCAGTAATACGTCCGTTTTGCACCTCCCAAGTGTCTTTCCAGTTCTTGATACCAAACGCTTCGACAAAGTCGTTCTCATCAAACAAAGGTTTAGAAAGATCACCAAACAAACGAACGGATTCGTAATACTCAGAATCTTGTTGGTAAGACGCCATGTCTTGTTGATTTGGATACGTCAAATCACCGCGAATACTCGACTCGTTAGCCATGTGGTTAAACACAACGTCCACATAGGTACGAAGCCCATGTTGCTTTAACGTGTTCACCATTGCAGTGAAGTCTTGCGTATCACCAAGCTGATTATCGATCACACGATAATCTTGGGGTTGATAGCGCTGCCACCATTGGGTACCTGTATCTCGATCACAGCCTTTAGGCCCTCGTAACGACTTCATTGCCGGCGAGACTAAAACAGATTTATAACCCAGCTCTTGAATCAGAGAGGCGTTCTTCATTACGTCAGCGTAGCACCAGTCAAAAGCATGCAATATAACATCTGTCGCTGGGGTGCTTAACATAGCTGAACTCTCCATGTTGTTCTCCTACCAAACTCGTTTACAGCTTTCTAGATAAATACAAAGGCTAAAAGGCAAAGCTGCATAAATTTCCTTAAGAATGGTGTTTATTATATGAGTTACTCATTAAAACCCCTCCTCCTCCCACCGATTAGTCAAGGTGGATAGTTAAGGGCGTAGCGCCAATTATCGCATGACGTCCGGGATGAACACTCAGCCATAATGTTTTTAAATGCGCTCAAAAATGACAAAAAAGGAGCGTATCTACGCTCCTCTTATTCAATTTAACACATATTAATAACTAAGTTCGGTAAAGAACCTTCACTACGTGCCAGCCAAATTTTGTTTTTACCAGGTGTGGTACAAGCGTCTCGCCAGAGAAACAAATCTTATCAAACTGAGGTACCATTTGACCTTTTTTGAACTCACCTAGGTCGCCGCCCTTTTTACCTGATGGACAGGTTGAATGCTTCTTCGCTAGCGTTTGAAATTTAGCGCCCTTTTTAAGCTGCGTCATGATGTCTTCTGCTAATTCTTTATGCTTCACCAATATATGAAGCGCTGCTGCTGTTCTTGCCATGATAATTCTCAGTTTGTTGCGGTCAGTTTATTTGTGATGATTACGTAGAATTCATCAGAGTACTGACTGTTGTAATTCAGCTTACGGCTAACGACTTGTCGACAAAAGTCCATCAAACGCCTGCGTTTAGCGTGATTTTAACCCAAGAATCATCATTCTTCACTCTATAACCGAAAACAACCCCCTTAAAGATCTTTAAAAACCGCATAGTGACTTGCTGCGGATGCCATTTCCCTTTAAATTAATCCTTATAGATTAAGCGCGTATTAAGTAGGAGCCACTTATGGCCAAACCGATAAGTAAAGCGAGTCAGTCACAGGGAATGCTGATGTTCAAGTTATCCCTCACTCAAAGTTTTGCGATAGGCACGCTTAAGGTCAGAGAAATCGTTCCTTTCCAGCCAATGACCCAAATCCCTTACTCTCATCACCACGTGATTGGTACCGTCACTATTCGCGAACTTACGGTTCCAGTTATTGATATGTCTGCGGCTATTGGGTTTCGACCGATCACACCGACTGAATACCAAGACTGTGTGCTCATCGTGACAGATTGCTTAAGAACCGTTGTCGCATTCTTGGTTCGTTCGATTGATAAAATCATTGAATGTGACTGGAAGAGCATTGAGTCGCCACCCGCGAGTGTAGGAACCAATGTGTTTGTTACCGGCATTACACGTTTTGAAGATCGTATCGTGCAGATGCTCGACGTAGAGTTATTACTTTCTAAGATTTACCCTGCTTATGAAAACGCACATATTCCGATGCTGACAGATGTCGAGAGAGAACGCCTAAAAGCTCTGAACATTCTATTGGTTGATGACTCTTTGATTGCACGAAAGCAGCTGTCTGATGCCTTAGACAGCATCAACATCCCTTACAGCATTTGTAACAACGGTTTAGATGCTATTGACCTGATGCGAGGTGAGGCTGCAAAAGGTACAGCAATTGATCTTCTCGTGAGTGATATCGAGATGCCCGGGTTAGATGGTTATGAACTTGCATTTGAAGTACAAAACGACAGCGCACTCAGTCATGCCTACTGTATTTTACATACTTCACTATCCAGTGAGATCTGTGTTGACCGAGCTAATCAGGTGGGTGCACATGAAGCGCTAGAGAAATTCAATGCAGGCGAATTAATCGAAGCCATGTTGCGCGGAGCGAAAGTCTTAAACGACGCGGCTATGACTGCTTAGACATAAAAAAGCCCTCTCACAGGAGGGCTTCTTAGGTAACCAGTTAAACGAGACTATTCGTTAGATACTTTTTTGTGGCCTTCTTGCAGGTGAACGAAATCCACCAGATCATCACCAGACACTTGGTATGCCTGACCAAAGCCTTTTACGAACAGGCCATTCTCAGCTTTAAGGTTGAACAGAGAAAAATCTTGAAGTTGGCTTAAACCATCAATAATCTCACCAAAACGTTCTTGCATCTGGCCAATAACTTGAGTCCAAAGCTCCGTTTCACGCTCTACAACACTTGCTTGTGCATCAAAGGTTAGACGCTTACGTGCATAAAGCTGCTTAGAGCTCTCTTCATCTTCGATCATCATCAAAGAGACTTGTGGGTTCGCTTTTAAGTTACGAGCATGACGAGCAACGTCAGAAATTAGAACAAAGTAACCTTCTTGGTTCTGAACGAAAGGGGCGTAACTTACGTTCGGGCGACCTTCTTCATCAACCGTTGCAAGTTGAAGGGTACGGCGCTCTTGGCGAAATTCTTTGATTTCTGGACCTAGGCGACCTTGTAGGCGTTCTTGTTTTACTTGTTGTTCCATCGATAATTCCTTTCTTCACTTTCTCTTATTTATTATTTTTACCCGAGGTTGAGCGTTCATTAGTAAACTAAGTGGACCTCGAGCATTCATATTTTCTTTAAGCTAGCTGGCAATCTTATTTAAGCTTGATGTTGACTGTACTTAAGCTCGTTCTTTTAGTGCTTTGAAGCGTTCAACTTGGTCGACAATCAGCTCTCGCTTTTCATTGCGACCTAGGTAAATCTTAAAAATGTTCTCGCCTGTTTCACTGAAGAAACCGAAGTAATGACTTTCACGCCCCATGAACGCCTTGCTCACCAAACCAATATGTTTGATGTTATCCAGTTTTAAGTGGCCATGCAGCTCGCCTTCTTTACCCATCAGATTGTAGTAACCACGCGCTACTTTGCCTTTAGGAAACGGCGCCTTTACTTCAAAGATTGAGCCAAATGAATGCATAATTGTGGTCACTGGGCCCCAACCAACCAAACCTTCTAGAATATCTTGAGCACGGCTGCCATCTAGCATCACCGCCATGTCTCCAGGAAAAGCAGCCACTACTTCAACTTCTGAAACTCCTAGCTTCTCAGCAATCGCAGTAGGAAGTAGTTTTGGTTCTTCTTCTAGAATGCCTGCGACACGTTGTTCTAAAGTTTCTGTCATTGCGAATGTTGTATCTGTCATTGAATAAGTTTCCGTATAAACGAGTGATTGACGTAAGTTATAAACTAAAAATTCGAGATTAAGCGTGCTTCAAACTTGCATGCGGGTGAGCACCCAAGCCAGAGGCAGTTGGTGCTGGGTGCAAGGTCTGATATTCCGTGTTAAGCACTTGAATCACACTCTGTGCAAGACTTACCGCCCAGAAACTGCCAGCTATAGTCAGGCTCAGGTAATCTTCCGAAAGATCAACTAGGCCATTCTTTTCCCAATGTGAAAACAGAGGCTTCAGGTAGTCAAACGTGTCTTGCCCCATAAAACTCGGCAACGTACTTCTTCTTACAACACCAGAATCAAAACCGGCTTTCAATGAAGAGAAGATTGGCTCTAGTGAGCTTTGCTTGGTCATCATGGCTATTGGCAATTGACCTTGCTTTATAGACTCCATGTAGCTGTCTAAAGTTCGATGTTGCATCACACCATGACCACCGATGTTGCCACCAGCGCCACAACCAATGGGTAGAACTTCGGCATAAGTTTTCGCTAAGCTGTTGTAAATGCTGCGTTCGCGGTTATCACGAGTCCAGTGATTCACGCTCAGTTGCTTAACCTTGTGCTTTGCCATGAACTCAACGCCCGCCAAGTACATACTCGCCTTATCTGGCGTATTAGCCGGTGGTGGGATTTTTCCTTTCTCAACAAGATTAAGCATAGGCGCGTTGCCCGAAACAATCAGTTGGTAGAGGTCGATACCGTGTGCGCCAGTCGACATGTAGTCTTCTAAATCTTGTTGAAATACTTCCATAGACTGGTGTGGCAACCCGTATAGCAAATCAAGAACGATAGGCGCTTGTTCAGTGCGACTCAGTGAACTGATACGTTCCAACACAACTTCTCGGTCATCCAAGCGCTTAGCACTACGTCGAACTTGAGTATTGAAACTTTGAATACCGAATGAGAAACGATTGAAGCCACCTTCCAGCGAACGATCAAACATCTCGTCGCCAAATCGATTAATACGCCCTTCTAAGGTCATTTCCACATCGTTCGCTAATGGGAAGTATTGACGAATAGCCTTACCTAACAGCTCAACTTGTAGAGGAGATAAATCGGTGGGTGTTCCACCACCAATATAGACGGCGTGAAATAGTCCAGACTGAGCCCAAGAGGTTTTAGCTTTTTGCTTTAGCTCAACCATCAGTGCATCAAAATACTCATCCACTAATTTACGGCTTGCGGCATTTTGGAAGAAATTGCAGAACGTACAACGCACGCGACAAAAAGGAATATGGATATACAAACAACGTTTATCCTGTTTCTTTCCTTCACTCAGCATCAATTCATCAAAGATTTCCAATTTCTTGCTCGGGTCGACCGGGATTGAGCTTCCCCCAGCATGTGCAGATTGCTTTTTGGCAAATGCAAAACGAAGTGGGTCTGGGCTAGAAACGCCCAGAATTGATTCGTCAAACTTATATATATCAACGCTCATATAATCCCTCTAAACACTTATATAGCAAAGCCTGGAAGACTGTTTGCTAAAACTGAGAGAATCATAAATAGACGCAAATGATAATGCAATTGATAATTGATCTTATTTAGATTCTAAGCAATAATCCAATACATATTTTAGATTTGGTGAAGGATTGAATGTGAACGTACCTAGATATGTTATTGCAGGCGGTGCATCGTTAGTGATTCATGCGGCGATGTTATTTGTCGCTCAAGAATCCAAAGTCTTTGCAATGCCAGCAGGTAGCCAATCGAACACGGTATCGATCAACTTCACTCCAAAGAGCGTTCCCTCACAAGCTCAGAAAAAAACCGTTACAGAGCCAGTTGAGCCTGAGCCAATCAAGGAAACGCTCTCACACCCAGAACCTAAACCTGTCGAACCGAAAGCAGTAGAGCCAAAGCAAGCTAAACCTGCACCAAAGAAAAAAGCGATCACCAATAAACCTCAGCCCAAAAAAGTAGAGAAAAAGGTTGTGGAGAAGACAGCCGAGAAAAAGCCGATTCAAAAAAAACCGGTGACTCAACCAGAAAAGCTGGCCGACAAAAAAGTCGATAAAAATATGGACGAGTCCGCCAACCAACCTCGACAAGTTAATCAAGGCGTATCTAACCAAGAGCCGGTGTTAATCACTAGGCCCTCTTTTTCAGCTCGTCCAACGCCACCAAGCTACCCACGCCAAGCAAGGCGCCGAGGCGTTGAAGGTGTCGCAACTTATGAGATCTGGTTAGATGCTGAAGGAAAACAAATTAAACAGGCATTAGTCAACTCATCAGGCGCACTAATGCTCGACAACGCTGCCTTGAAAGCCATTAAGAAATGGAAGTTCTCACCTCATACTGTAAATGGTCGAGCAATTGCTCACCGTGTGCAAATACCTGTTCGTTTTAAGTTGGATTAACCATGCAACAAATCAGTTACTTACAAGATCAACTTGGCCTAATGACATGGCCTCTTCTTATCTGTTCAGCATTAACAGCAATGATCATCGCAGAGCGTATCTTCCAAGTCATGCTAAGCATTGGGGTTGGCAAACGCGCTATTCGTCATGAGCTCAATCAGATTTCACCAACCAATAGCAAAGAAATCGAAGCATTAGCACAATCTATTTCTGGTAAACGACCTCTGCTGTACAAGGGCGTGTCGATGCTGCTTGCTCACCACTCTTTCTCAAAAGGTTTACGTGAAGATGCAGCAGGGATTTGGCTACAAGAGAAACGCCACCAGCTTCATGCAGGTTTAAGACTGCTTGGCTTGATCGGCGTCATCAGCCCGCTAATTGGCCTGCTTGGCACAGTACTTGGGCTTATTGAGATGTTTAAAGGCGTTGCCGCTACAACAGGCAGCATCACGCCTAATGATTTGGCAGACGGTCTTGGATTAGCAATGAGAACCACTGCTGCGGGTTTGATGATTGCGCTTCCTGCGATTTCAGGAGCTCAACTACTCGGGTTATGGGCCGATCGAGTGCTAGCTCAGTTAGAACACACTCTGAATTATGTAAATGTTTGGCTAGAAGGCATGTCAATTCAAACCAGTCAGTCTGGCGACACTCAAGGGACTCCTGTCAGCAAAGCCTCTATCGGTGATGTGAGCCAAGCATGATTAAAACGCCCCACTCATCTCAAACACAGAGCTTAGTTCCGGATTTAACACCCTTACTGGACATTATATTTATCGTGATGGTTTTCCTTCTACTGACAGCATCAGTGAAGTTGGAGTCATTAGAGGTGGAGCTTCCGAGTTCTGATATTAAAAACGTTTCTGAAGTTCATAAAGATTCGATTAGCGTCAATATCTTAGATCACGAACCTTACTGGGCGATCAACGGCCAAGAGTACATCGACTGGGAAAACTTCAAGATCGCACTGTTAGAAGAAACAGGCACATCGGATAAGAAACCGATCATCATTGGCGCCGATAAAGCAGCTAACGTTGAGAACTTAGTGAAGTTGTTGTCGTTCTTACAAGAAAACGGTATTCCAGCAACCCAATTACTCACGGAGGAAGGCTAGAACGACTCTTAAATTTTCATGAGACCTAGCACCTTTTATGAGATTGGACTCTTTATTGATAAGACCAAATAACCAAAGCCAGCTCTCTATCGATTCAAACTCAACATGCGGACAGGCTGATCACAAAGCATCTTCGCGATTACTCTCCATCAAAAGAAAGTACAAATAAATTATTATGAAAGACTTAAAAGTGCTCAATAAATTAAAGAACAACAAACATTTACTCGCAATCGCCGCGATGGGGTTGGTACTTGCAGCACCTATCGCCAATGCTGACGACGCAAAACAACCTAGAATCATCAGTGCTGGCAGCGCAGTTACCGAATTAGTTCTTGCTCTGGGTGCTGAAGAGCAGTTGATTGCAATTGATGTGACCAGTCACTTACCTCAATCAAAAACGCTACCAAAGATTGGTTACCACCGAAACCTTTCTGCAGAAGGGTTGATTGCCTTATCGCCAACCACACTGATTGGCTCAGATGAGATGGGGCCAGACAACGCCATTTCTCAATTAAAATCTGTGGGTATCGATGTCGAGATCGTTAACACCGAAGCAAACGTTGAAGGGCTACTAAAGCGTATCGACCAAATTGCAAAGATTACCCATACCGAAGCTCACTCACAGCAAGTGAAAGCCGAAGTGAATCAAAAAATTGCGGCACTGAAAGCTAACCAAGTACCCAACAACGAAGCGAAGAAAGTTCTGTTCCTATTACTGCATGAAGGCCGTCCTGCAAATGTTGCTGGCGGTGAAACATCACCCAACGCGATCATTGAATTGGCTGGTGGTGTTAACCCTGCGGCTAAAAGCCTGACCTCTTACAAACCACTGTCGATGGAATCACTCGTTGAAATGCAGCCTGATGTCATCTTAGTGAGCGGCCGTAGCTACCAGAAAATAGGCGGCGCTGATGCCATTCTTAAATCGTTACCTATGCTAGCGGCAACGCCAGCAGGCATGAACAAGCAAATCATTACCGTAAAGGGCAGCGCTCTAGTTGGAGGGCTTGGTCTTGAAAGCCTCTCTGAAGCGAAGCGAATAAACGCACTTATCTATCCGCTATAACTTATCTACCCGCTATAACTCACTACCCTGTTTTTACTGTTACTTGCTCAATCCTCACTACCGCGTCGCTTTCGTAAAGTCGGCTACGAGGTTTGAAGCTAGTGATAGACATTGAGGCTCTTTATGTTGTTACGATCCGTCCCACTAAAAACATCGATGTTAGGCTTCGGCGCTATCCTAGTCTTAACCGCGCTGTACTCGGTCACCGTTGGGCCTATGGACATAAGCTTAGCTGACAGCGCAGCTAGCCTATTCCAACCCAGCAATGACTTAGCTCCCCACATCAATTTGGTGATTCAAGAGATCCGTTTACCGAGAACCATCTTATGTATGCTAATAGGCGCGATTCTCGCATTATGTGGTGCCGTCATGCAGGGGCTATTTAGAAACCCGCTTGCTGAACCTGGGATCATCGGCGTCTCTGCCGGAGCTGCATTAGGCGCGGCGTTGGCTATTGTTCTTTTCTCTGAACTTTCACTGCAATACCCTGCTTTCATGAACTTTGCAGCTGTGCCTATATTTGCCTTTCTAGGGGGAGCCTTAACCACGCTGCTCGTTTATAAGCTGGGTACAGGCAAATTCGGCACTTCAGTCACCATCATGTTGTTAGCGGGTGTAGCGATCAGTGCACTATCAGGCGCAGGTATTGGCTTCTTGAATTTCATTGCTGATGACCAAATGCTGCGTGATCTTTCATTGTGGTCAATGGGTTCATTGGCGGGTGCTAAATGGTCTGGCATTTTGCTTGCTGCTGTCACGCTCGTTGGATTGTTTGTTATTTTCTATCGTCAAGCTATGTCACTGAACGCGCTGCTACTTGGGGAGTCAGAAGCGCAGCATCTTGGTATCCCAGTACAGAAGCTCAAGCGAAGATTGATTCTACTGACGGCCGCAGGCGTTGGCGTCACGGTTAGCCTATCTGGCATGATTGGCTTCATCGGCCTTGTTATCCCTCATTTAGGTCGCATGTTAGCTGGCCCAGATCACCGAATTCTGTTGCCACTTTCAGCAGTACTAGGTGCATTACTATTAACAGCTGCAGACATGTTCTCACGCGTCGTACTTGCACCAGCAGAGCTACCAGTGGGAATTGTCACTGCAATTATCGGTGCTCCATTCTTCTTGTACCTTCTATTTCAACAGAAAGGGAGAATCCTTTAATGTTTCCTTCAGCGTTAAAAGCGACCGACATCGAAGTGAAGTTCGGCAGTAAAGTGATATTAGATGGTGTTTCTATTGAGATTGAAGCAGGAAAGGTAACGACACTGCTTGGGCCAAATGGCGCAGGGAAAAGCACTCTACTTAAAGCCTTATGCCAAGAGATTTCGAGCACCGGTGATATTCAATATTTTGGACACACCAAAGACAAGTGGCCTTCTCAAAAGCTGGCAAAGCACTTGGCTATGCTTCCTCAGCATAGTACGTTGACCTTCCCATTTTTGGCGCATGAAGTTGTCGAGCTTGGTGGTATTCCTCTGCAAGAGTCCAACAAGAAGCTCACTAGCATAGCTAGCCAGAAAATGGATGTTGCCGATGTGTCTCACCTAAGCAAAAGGCTCTACCCTTCTCTATCTGGCGGTGAAAAACAGCGTGTTCACTTGGCTCGAGTGCTAACCCAACTTCACTATTCTGGTGACCAATGTATCTTGATGCTTGATGAACCCACATCAGCACTGGATCTTGCCCATCAGCACAACACGTTAAAGATCGCGAGAGAGTTAGCCGACAACCACAACGCAGCGGTTATCGTAGTTTTACATGACTTAAACCTAGCCGCTCAATACTCAGATCGATTGATAGTTTTGAAAGAGGGAAACTTAGTTTGCGATGGCTGCCCTTGGGAAGCACTTAAGCCTTCGATGATTGAAGATGTGTACGGCTACACAAGTATTGTCGAAAAGCACCCAACCATGAACTTCCCCCAGGTTCATCCCGCACAATAAGTTCGATTAAGAACAGGTTCGTTTTGAGTATTCGCTTTCTCTAACAACCACACCATTCACCGCCTCGATTTCTTCGAGGCTTTTTATTGTCTCACAGCCCCTCTCTCGCCTTAAAATCAATTTTGTTAGCTACCATGGCAATACCCCTTAAAACGGCTCACCTTGAGCGTTTGAGGCTCTAGAAATAAACACCATCAGTTAATGTTAGTAAGCTTTTAGTTACTCAGAAAGATGCAGGCGAAACCCTAAATATCTAAAAAGAAAAGAAATAACTTTATTCAGCACAAAGACAAGATAACGACAACGGTGTGAGAGCTAGAGGAACAAAGAAAGAAAAGTGAAACTACAGGTACAAAAAAAGCCCCCTCAGGAGCTTCTTTCATTGCGTGTTGATTATTGGCTCATATGAATCAATGATTTACCAATCAACCACTCTAATTCTTTACCACTAGCATCACCAAACTGGGTTTCAGTTAGCTTGTACAAGCGGTCGATACCGTTTGCCGCGAACTCATGTGCATTCTCAGCAGTAACGATATGATGGAAAAGTAAACGTAAGATCGCTAGGAACTCAGCATCTTCAAGTGCAGCAACCCAGCTAGCCGAAAATGCATCAAGGCCATTTTCAAAGTCAATGTGTTCCATGAACATCTTGAAAATACGACCGTCTAGAGCAGCAGTAAAATCCGTTTTCTTTGGAAAGTGATGACTTATACCTGTACGAGAAACGCCTGTTTGTTGACTCAACGTCGTGTATGACATTTTGTCGTAACCCAATCTCAATAGTTGGTCTACAACGGCATCCATGATCTTCTGGATCGTGATTTCTGTATCTTCTTTACTACGCTTTGGCATATTCAGGTTCTTCTCTTTGTAAATCCATCTAACTCAACCGAGTGAAGTCAGAATGAAAATCGTTATCAGCATTATGTGAGCAAGGTATTTTTTCGCAAGTATTTCCATTAAATACCCACAAATACTTTGTACGAACAATTTTACAGTGTTGCCTCTTTGGGCACTTTGTTTAATTATTCTTCGAAAATCACCTTACAATCCTAAGTCGATAAGTTTAAATAACTACTTAGAATATGAAATACCCAACGAAAAATTCATTGTATAAATAACTGTCAAGCGATAGATACTCTTATAAAATCAATCCTGGCGCAACTAAGTGAATGATATTCTGACAAATAAATAACGTACCTCTTCAGGAAAACGTGATATTAATCACATACATATTTATCGTCGCGAATATACATATTCATTAAATATCCTATCAAACAGCATAGCATACTAGTAAAAATTAGTTCAAAGATTTTGATTTTTGTAGATACAGTTCAAATTGCTCGCTAGAATAACCGCAGACTTTGTAAGAGGATTATTTATGAGCCAAGATATTGGTAACAATGATGTATGTGAGGCTTGCGGCTGCGCAGGTGAAATCGGGTTTATCATTAAAGAAGGCGACGATGTTGCCGAAGTAACGGTTTACGGTAACTCTAAAGCACTCATTGAAACTGAGTTTGCTAAGTACGTTGAGCTTGCTAAACAAGTGTCTAGCAACGTTGAGTTTGAAGCATCAGAACTGACAGAAGAAAGCACAGAATTAAATGCTCGCTTTAAGTTTGAAGTCAGCGCTGAGAAGATTATTTTCGAACTTAAGACTCGCTCTCTAGCACGTTAATATAAGCACCAACACTCATACCAATGAAAGACGAGTTTATTTCTCGTCTTTTTTTATAATCTCAATCCAGCCTAGAGCACCATTGGTCTCAAAATCATTTTCGGCAGCACATCGAATCAACACTCCTGAAACTTCAACGACCGCACCTAGGCTATAGGCCTTATCATCATAATAACAAACTCGTTGCTGTGAACCACTCTGAGTGACGACGACTGCAGCCTTAGCGGGCGTTGATATTATTTTATTAGCATTCGCTGATGCTGAACAAAATACAGAAGTTACAATCACAAAGCCTTTTAGAATTTGACGCTTTATTTCAATCACAGATTCGCCTTTCATTGTGTTCTATTCTTTTTTACCGACCAACAAATGAGTAAAACACTATGCGAGAATAATTTTTTCATTATAGTGTTAACGTCTATCGTAATAAGAAGCTTGTTATGCTCCGAATAATCGTACTTATTATTGGTTCTTTAACCATAACAAATGTGACTGCAGAACCACTCGATCAGTATCAAATATTGAACCATCTGGATAATTACGGAAACTTATATTTACGAAATAAGCCCTATACATCGCTACCGACAGGATTGGTCGTCGATGGCAATTTAAATATAGAAAAAACCGCAATCACTCGCCTTCCCAAAGGGTTGGAAGTTAAGGGAAGCCTTAAAGGCGGTAACAGTCTACTAGCCCGAGTTCCATCGGGCGTAAAAATAAAAGGCTACGCCGACTTGATAGGAAGTAAGATTACCCGTTGGCCAAAAGGTGTGAGAGTGGGTGGATTCATCAACCTCACAGATACCCCCCTAATACGGCTTCCCAACGGCTTTAGAGTAAAAGGAGACCTAAGCGTGATCCGTACTCCTTTAACCGAGCTGCCAAACGGGATAGTGGTTGATGGCGATTTATATATTGGCGGATCTGCAATTACAGAATTTCCCGATACCATGACGGTCAAAGGCAATATCTACCTAGGTGGTAACACGATTACCACGTGGCCGACCCAATTAGATCTTGGTGGTGCTGTTGCTCGCTAACCTGCCGTTCGATTCATTGATTGATTGATTGATTGACGGTAATAGCAGTACTTAGAAAAAGACACCTATACCGCTATAAAAAAGGAGCCTTAGGCTCCTTTTTCAATTCAATCAACGAACTTGTTTGCTAACGCTCGTTAACCAATATTCTTCACTGGGTTCGCATAGCTATCGATCAAGTACTGACGAGCACCTTGTGGCAAACTCGATAGTTTATCTTCAAACTCTTGCTTCACCGCAGCTGTAATCGACTCGTCTTCTTTTTCTGCAGCCAGTAAGTTCACAGGAAATAGTTTGTAGTTATCATGGATCTGGCGGTCAATCTCTTGAGCAAGTGCTTCAGGCGTATCGAAATCTTGGTCAATAACCTGACCAAAACCAACATGAACACGCCCTTTATTACCGATGATGCCTTGAATGATACTTTCGATATCTTCAAACTCACCCTTTTCGTAACTGCCGTTTACGTCTTTTTCAAAAAGCTCTATTGCTTTCGCGGTGTCACATGGATCGTTTTCGTATGAAATAGCCACAGGAACGATCTTCAATGATTTCACGTACTCAGGAAATACGATTTTTTGCTTACGCCCTTCAACATGGAACATCTTCAGAATTGCTGGCTCTGTGAAGTCATTGCCGTCTTTTGCACGACCTTCTTTCTGAGCGATCCAAATAGAGTTACCTGTTTCTAGAGAGTGCTTAATGTACGAAGACAATTGTCCAAGCGCTTTCATCATTTCACGTGGCCCTTTTAGAGAACGCTTTACGATGAAGCTTTTGTTCAGACGCATCAATTCAGTCGCACATGGCTTCTTTAGTAGGTTATCACCAATGGCAATACGGCAAGTTTGATGATTTTTCAGATGCAAAGCGTAATTAACTAACGCTGGATCCATAGCAATGTCACGATGGTTTGATACAAACAGGTACGCTTGGTTCGCATCCAGTGACTCTAAACCCGTGTATGTCACCCCTTTGGTGGTTTTAGCGAGCGTATCGCGTAAGTACTTTTTCACTTCGATCTGAATGGATTCAACGCTAGTCAGCTTGCTCCATTTCATTTTCAAGTACACTCGCAAGATCGGGCTCATTAACGCTTTGAACCAAGACGCATGGTTTGAAAAACGATAGTGCAAGATCGCACTGATAAATTCTTCATCATTAATAAGACGGTTTAGTGCCGCTGGAATTTCATCATCGCCGTAAGGACGAATATCAACATATGGATCGGTTGGAGAGGTCATTTTTTCATTCATATAATAAAAAGCTGGCTCATTCTACGCGTTGTTTTGACTTATCGCAGCTACAGAGCCCATACTTTTGACAAGGTCAGACCAGAAACATCGAAAATGCCCTGTTATTATTGGCATTATTTAAGATTAACGGTAATCTTGACGCCCCAAGACTAAGGTACTATCTATGAACTTCGCTATTGAATATACATCGGCTTACTTTTCACACCTGGTGATTACACCACGCAAAAAAGTACTTAAGCATAGCCTTGTATCGGTTCAAAGTGGTTTGGTTTTGATTAAGCTGGGCAAACAAGAGTATGCCGTCGAGCCAGGTCAGAGCGTCTGGGTTCCATATGACTGCCTAACATCACTGACCTACTTTCCAAACACACAGGTCAATCGTGTCGACTTTTCTGTGCGCTTGACGGATTCATTCCCAAGACAAGCGGGATACGTCACGCAAACGAACCTCTCTTCTGCGTTGCTAGAAAAGCTAGAAGTTACTAAGTCTCGTAGTCTAAAAACGAATAATACTGAGCAAGCGTTTAAAGATATGCTTTCTGTATTGAAGCAAGAAGTGTTGTCGTTTAAACCACTGCTTTGTGAAAGTGCTCTGTCTCAGCGATTCAATCAATGGAATGTTGATGATTCGAACTTACCGCAAGAGCACACATTGGTGATGGTAATGCGCGAGGCGAAGAAACGCATGCAATCAGGTCAGAAACGTACTCTTGTGATTGATGACCTGTTCTCAGGTAAAGAAGAAGAGTTCGAGCAACTGTGCATGCTCGTGTTTGGTGAAGATTTATAGCTTGGCGGTAAGTGAGAGCTGGTATTAAAACTAGCAAGCCAAATACTAAAAAGCCGCAAAAACTCAGTTTTCGCGGCTTTTTTAATTCTTAGCACTTAGACAGAAAAGAATGAACTACCTGTCTAGAATGGCAGCTCAACCTGCATCATTAAGTCTGCATCACTAGAGTCATGCCAACGGTAATCAAAACGCATACGCGGCTGCCCTTTTACTTTATCACCAAAACCTATGCTCAGCTGAAGACCATGGTTCATCAACCACTCTTCTGTCGACATATTATACTGTTCATCTTCCAGCTCTTCTGGAAACCACATACCGAGACCAACATAGTTAGACTCAAGGCTCTGAGTTAACAAAGGCGCATCTTTGCTTTGAATAACCCAATCAGACCAGTAATCAGGCTTAGTTTGAGGTTCTGGTTCGCTTAACCCACTAAGCTCCAACATACTTTGGCCGAAAGCTTCAAGGCTCGTAGAAAAGTCTAAACAGCTATTTTCGTCATCAGAAGTCAGCATTACCGAATCTAGGCTAAAAAAATCACACTCAGCATATGCAGGTAAACTGCATGCTGCAATGATCATCATCGCTGGTATCGCGCGCTTTAGCATAGTCATCAGACCTCTTGAGTGAGTGAATCTACATTATTGTATACAGTCCACTATCTTGCAATATCTTTGTAACTGACTTTGTACTCAGTTTTGCAACATCGCTTCCACTTATCAGCGCATTGCGGATATCAGTACTACGAATTTTCACTTTTTCAGGGCAAGCCATTACAGACCACTGCTCAGTAATCTCATCTGATTTATAAAAAGATGAGAACTTAAAGAAGTTGTCAGGACCTATAACGAACGTGAGTTCCGCATCACGATGTAACTTCTGAAGTGCGCTGAGCACCGCATAAGTCGTTACGCTTTCACCTGGAGTAAATAGGCTCTTTTCGACCAAAGAAAGCTCCACTTGCTCCAATGAAAGATCGCTAATAAATGCGTTAACTAACTGACATCTCGTATCAAAGTCTAGCATCTCTTTTCCCCAAGCATGGGCAATACTTGGAACGAGCAGGATTTTGTCAAAGTGAGCCAATGAATCAATCACACTTTTATGCCCTAAACTCGGTGGATTAAACGCACTACCGAAAATGGCTATTTTTTCCATTACTTATTACTGCCTTCTCTTTCTAAGCTTGTGCAAAGAGGTTTTTAAATCGGATGATTTAGGTATGATAACACTAGATTTTTAATTTGCTTGCAGGAAAGGAATACGAATGGAACAGTTAATTCGTGACGAAATGCGCGTACTACCTTCAATTGACCCTCACTTCGAAGTGACTCGTCGTGTGGAGTTTATCAAAACGAAACTTCAACAGTCAGGATGCAAATCACTGATCCTTGGTATCAGTGGTGGTGTCGACTCAACAACCTGTGGCCGCTTGGCACAGATGGCCGTTGATAGCCTAAATGAAAGCGCTGGTAGCGACGAGTACCAATTCATCGCGGTTCGTCTACCTTACGGTGAACAAAAAGATGAAGACGAAGCACAGCTTGCTCTCTCTTTCATTCAGCCTTCTCAATCTGTTTCTGTCAACATTAAAGCGGGTGTTGATGGGCTTCACGCTGCATCTCACGTTGCTCTTGAAGGCACAGGTCTACTACCAACAGATTCAGCAAAAATCGACTTTGTGAAAGGCAACGTGAAAGCTCGTGCTCGCATGATCGCACAATACGAGATTGCTGGTTACGTTGGCGGTCTTGTGATTGGTACTGACCACTCAGCGGAAAACATCACTGGTTTCTACACTAAGCACGGTGACGGCGCATGTGATTTAGCACCACTATTTGGTTTGAACAAACGCCAAGTTCGTGAGCTTGCAGCAACGTTGGGCGCTCCAGAGCAACTTGTTAAGAAAGTACCCACTGCTGATCTAGAAGAGCTTGATCCACAGAAAGCCGATGAAGCAGCATTGAACCTTTCTTACGATCAGATCGATGATTTCCTTGAAGGCAAAGCCGTTTCTCAAGACGTATCCGATCGCTTAGTTGGCATCTACAAAGCAACACAGCACAAGCGTCAACCAATCCCAACGATCTACGATTAATTTTTGAATTAGCTCAGAATCAAAAAGGCCGGAAGCTCATTTACGAACTTCCGGCTTTTTCTATTTAGTGTTTTTTAATGCGTTTTTCTTAATGATCTAACGAGTCGTTAATCGACAACTTCGATATCGGTTTGAGGCACGCTACAACACGCCAAGATCTGCCCCATATTACGTTCATGATCTTGCAATGCAGGGACATCCGGTTGATGAACTTGTCCGGACTCAAGCGTCACTTTACACGCTCCACAGAAACCCGCACGACAACTTGAAGCAATAGATACCCCCGCGTACTCTGCTTGCTCTAGCAAGGTTGATTGATTATTACCTTCGAACAGGTAGCCGTTCACACTTAACTGCAGTTGCTTCACCGCTTCCTCGGTCGATTGAGCAACACCAAACGCTTCCTGATGATAATGCTGAGGGTTGAGTCCCATTTGAATCAGCAGTTTCTTTGCATTATCCATAAAGCCGTCAGGGCCACACACGAACGCTTGGCGCTTGTGTAGTTCTTCAATTTTAGCGACATGCGACACGCTTAGACGCCCAGATAAACCATCCCACTCTTTGGTTGGTTGGCTTAATGAATAAATCACACGAAGACCCGTATGCTCACTGGCGATTTTATCAATTTCAGCTTGATAAGGGATGTCTTCTTCGCTGCTGCATTGATGATAGAAAACCACATCATCAATTTGACCATGGTCGGCTAGATAACGAAGCATCGACAACATTGGCGTAATGCCGCTGCCTGCAGACAAAAGCAATAACGGGTGAGTTGGATTTGCTTCTAAGTAGAACGCACCATCTGGATTTTGAGCAACCAAAGTATCACCCACTTGGAAGTGATCATTTAACCAGTTAGAGATTTGACCATCGTCCACTCGCTTCACTGAAATCGCCAAACGACCCGCTCGTGAAGGGCTAGAAGATAACGTGTAACGACGAGACACCTTCTCGCCATCAATCACCATCTCAATCGGTAGATGTTGCCCTGGTTGATAGCTTGGTAATGAATGGTTCTCTTTCGCTGGCTCTAGCCAGAACGTCGTAAAGTCTCGAGCGATCTCTTCACGCTCAACGCAAGTTAAGTGTAGCGATTCTACCCAAGTGTCTTCGTAGTGCTCTTTTTCTTTAGTTTCTAATACTTCAACAACATCACCGGCTTTGACTAAGCCTTCATTTTTAGCCACAAGGTTTTGCCCAAAGAAAACGCCACCGCGCTCGTTGGCTCGGAATGAAGAAAAGGTGTTAAGCGGCTCTTTTGTCGATCTAAGTTCGCCACTCTCAACATCAACCGTGGTTAGGATACATCGTTCACAAGGCTTAACGGATTCAAATTCAACCTCCCCAATTCGGATACGCTTCCAGCTATCTTCAGCAAAAGGTTCTGTGTTGGAAACAACAAAGTTGGTGCGGAACTGATCCATTGAATGGGTTTCAGGGCTGCGGCGATTGAGTTCATCAAGAGAGGCTTGGCTGATCACTAACATTGGGTAACCGTCGGCAAAGCTCACATTATGACCGAGCTTTTCTCGAACACGATTCGATTGCTCGCCAGAAAACAGTAGCTCAACGCGCACGCCCAACACATCACTGAACCAATCATCGGCTTCATCACATGTCGTGTATGCCGTGAAGCTGTCTTTCCACACCGTTGCTGGCGCTTCTTGCATCTTGAAGCTCGAATACTTTAAGCGCAGCGGTTCTTTAGCTTCATAAGTGAAGATCAAACCATCTGGTTGCAAGCTAGAAGATACCTTGACCATTTTAGGGTACTTACGTGCCGTCACCATTGAGCCGTCAGCTAACGCCAACATAAAACGTCTGTCGAAGGTAAGGCCCTGTTTTTCGACCCAAGCAGAAGAGAGTGCAATCCCGCCCACTGACTTAACCGGAAATACATTGATTTGAGATAGAGAAGGCACTTGCTGTGAAGCCTTTTGATCTGACGGTAGCTGCGACATAACGATTCCAATGTTTTGTTATTTGTCCCAATGCTAACAAATGGTTATAAATAGATAAACTGGCAGGCATTAAACACTTGATACTAAGCTATTATCTTGAGATGTTTAGCTTTCTATTTTGATACATTAAGGCAGCAATGCAGTAACACTCTCCATACGTTCTATACTTTGAACACGATTACTGCATTGAACTTTCATTGAATAAAAAGGATTTATCATGAACAAACTCGTCATTATCATCTTATGTGTACTACTTCCGCCTGTTGGCGTGTTCTTCGCTCGTGGTGCAGGTAAAGACCTATTGATTAACATCATCCTGACTTTCTTCTTCTGGGTGCCAGGAATGATTCACGGACTCTGGGTGGCGACTCGTTAACCCGCCTCCTACCATCTCCGAGAATTAATACCGAATAAAATACTCAGAAAAACAAGCTCCTAGCCCTGAAGAGTTAAAAATAGGATGAAATAAAAGTACTTTTCCACTATCATCCTGTCGCCTAAACGTAAGCGATTGCTTTCACAGATATCGCTGAGTTTAGGCTCCAACTACATAACACTTCAAATGGTGGGAGCCTTCAATGACACAACTTACGATTACTCGTCCTGACGACTGGCACGTTCATCTACGCGATGGCGAAGTATTAAAAGATACAGTGCGCGATATCAGCCGCTACAATGGTCGAGCGTTAATCATGCCAAACACCATCCCACCGGTAACCGATACCGAAATGGCTTTAGCTTACCGTGAACGCATCATGGCAGAGCAGCCAAGTGAACAGTTCCAGCCTCTGATGGCACTTTACCTAACAGACAACACAACACCTGACGAAATTCGCAAAGCGAAAGAGTCTGGTGCAGTAGTGGCTGCAAAGCTTTACCCAGCAGGCGCGACGACTAACTCGGATTCAGGCGTAACGTCAGCTCAAAAGATTTACCACGTACTAGAAGCGATGCAAGAAGTGGGTATGTTGCTGCTGGTACACGGTGAAGTAACGGCTCACGATGTTGATATCTTTGACCGTGAAAAAGAGTTCTTAGACACGGTTCTAGCACCGATTGTGAACGACTTCCCTAACCTGAAGATTGTTCTTGAGCACATCACGACTGCAGACGCAGCGACTTTCGTTAAGAACGCTAACGACAACGTAGCAGCAACCATCACCGCTCACCACCTGCTTTACAACCGCAACCACATGTTGGTTGGCGGCATTAAGCCACACTTCTACTGCCTTCCTATTCTGAAGCGTAACACGCACCAATTAGCGCTTATCGAAGCTGCAACAAGCGGCAGCAAGAAGTTCTTCTTGGGTACAGACTCAGCACCACACGCAAAAGGCGCAAAAGAGTCAGCATGTGGTTGTGCGGGTTCTTACACAGCGCACGCTGCCGTTGAACTGTACGCAGAAGTGTTCGACTTAGAAGGTAAGATTGAGAACCTAGAAGCGTTCGCGAGCCACAACGGCCCAGACTTCTACGGTATTCCACGTAACACGGACACCATCACTCTTGTTAAAGAAGAGTGGAACGTTGCTGAAACCATGCCTTTCGGTTCAGACATCGTTGTGCCAATCCGTGGCGGCGAGACGATTGCTTGGTCTGTAAAATAAACGCTTAGTCGGTAAATAAGCGCTCATATTGCAAAACAAGAGCGTGGTGTTAATTAAACACGACCCATTAGATTAAAAGGGGCACCATAATGATTATGGTGCCCCTTTTTCATTTCGTGGAGAGAGGGTTTTATTAAGACCAATAATGAGCGATTACTTACCGCGAATTTTTCCAATCACAGTCCAAACAGCAACAACGATCAATCCAGCTAAGACACCAATAACACCATTCAACAAAGTTGGTACCACCGCGGTTGCAATCGAATGTCCACTGAAGTCCATAATAATCGGCTCAATTAAGTGATGAATCGCAGGAACGTTGTGCACCACAATGCCGCCGCCAACCAAGAACATCGCCGCCGTTCCAACCACCGCAAGCGTCTTCATTAACTTGGGCGCAAATGCGACTAGCCCGTTACCCAGTTGAGTTTTAATGGTACTCCCATTCGATGTCCGCTGGAGATAGAAACCTAAATCGTCCAACTTCACGATCCCAGCAACTAAGCCATAAACACCAATCGTCATCACAACCGCAATCAAACTCACGACAAGAATCTGAGTGACGATACTTGTACCCGTCACGGTACCCAGAGCTATCACGATGATTTCCGCAGATAATATGAAATCAGTACGAATCGCGCCTGCGACCTTTCTCTTCTCATATTCTTCTATGGATTCACCAGTACTTGTGTCCTCCCCCTTTTCATCATCTTGATGAGAATGAGGAAACAACTTCTCTAAGATTTTCTCAGCCCCTTCAAAACAAAGAAACAGACCACCAATCAAAAGCAAAGGCATGATCAGCCAAGGAATGAAGGCACTGATCAATAATGCCGTGGGCACTAAAATCAGCTTGTTTTTAAATGAGCCTTTGGCAACCGCCCATACCACAGGGATCTCTCGTTCAGCAGAAACACCGGATACCTGCTGAGCGTTCAGCGCTAAATCATCCCCCAACACACCAGCGGTTTTTTTCGCTGCGACCTTAGACATCAGTGCGACATCATCCAGCACGGTTGCAATGTCATCCAGTAGCGTTAATAAACTTGCTCCAGCCATTTTATGGTCTCTTTTAAGGGATTAAACAATTGATAAAATGTAACACCATCAATCCACTCATCAAAGTTATGAGTCTGTAAAAAATAGAGTCACAAGTTGTGTTTTCTATTGCCGTCTCAGCTAGACAGGACTAGTCTGTCTTCATCTTTCACGAACATAAAAGAAGAAGTATAGATGAAAAGTGAATACTCCTACCCAATCGGTGAGCCTGGACAAAAATGGCAACAAGCAGAGCGTCAAGCATGGTTCGCTCAAAGAACGGTTAAGCGTGAATATCAACAAGAAGTTGTACCAAAAATCCAAGCACTCGCAGACCGCTTCGACATCGAACAATACGGCGCACTAAGCTACGACGAAGCTCGCTTCCCGCTTTTTGCAATCAAGAGCAAAAACTGGGATGAATCAAAACCAACGATCCTTGTAACGGGTGGTGTCCACGGTTACGAAACCAGTGGTGTGCATGGCGCTATCAAATTCGCCGCGACTCAAGCAGAACAATACGCAGCGCACTTCAACATTGTAGTAGCACCTTGTGTAAGCCCTTGGGGTTACGAAGTGATCAACCGCTGGAATCCAAATGCTGTTGATCCAAACCGCTCTTTCTATGACGGTACGCCAGCAGAAGAATCAGCAAACCTACGTGCATTAGTCGCTTCTTTACCAGAAGTGTTGGTTCACGTTGATCTACACGAAACAACGGATTCTGACGAAACAGAATTCCGACCAGCACTCGCAGCCCGTGATGGCATTGAGTACATTGAAGGTATGATTCCAGACGGTTTCTACACAGTTGGTGATACTGAAAATCCACAACCAGAATTCCAAGCAGCGGTTATTGCTTCGGTCGAAAAAGTGACCCACATTGCACCAGCAGATGCAGACGGCAAGATCATTGGTTCTGAAGTTACACAACATGGCGTGATCAACTACCCTATGAAGAAACTAGGCTTGTGTGGTGGTGTGACTGATTGTAAGTACGGCACAACCACTGAGGTTTACCCGGACAGCGACAAAGTGACAGACGAAGAGTGTAATGACGCTCAGGTTGCCGCGGTAGTCGGTGCTTTGGATTACGTAATTCAACATGAATTGAACGCGTAAGCTATTAGCTAAAGCTGCTCCCTAAAACTAAAAAGAGCCACAAGTGACGATTCACTTGTGGCTCTTTTGTTGTCTTATCTGCTTGTCTTTGATTTCTTCTTGGGCATAAAAAAGCTCCCTTGCACACAATACAAGAGAGCTTTGAAATAATACTTAATAAGGAGTAACTAGAGAACTATCTACTCCCCATACTTAATTACTTTATTTAGCGGTTTCGCTAACGTTTTCTTGTCCTTTATCTACTTCAGTCAGTAGACCTTTCAACAAGCTGAAACAACCAATCAGAAGAATGATCGTAAACGGTAGTGCAGCAATGATCGTGATCGATTGCAGAGCTTGGATAGATTGAGTACCACCAATCCACAACATCACCATTGCAATAGCGCCTGAGATAACCGCCCAAACCACTTTTTGCTTCACTGGCACTTCAAGCTTACCACCCGCTGTCATGCCATCGATAACGATAGAGCCTGAGTCTAGCGTTGTAACGAAGAACACAATGATCAGTGCGACTGCGAGAACTGACAGAATACTACCGAACGAGTAAGCGTCTAGCATGTAGAACAAGCTTAGAGACACGTCTGTGATGCCTTGGTCGAGACCAAGTTGCCCTACATGATTAATCACCTGCTCGATAGCCACGCCACCGAAGATAGCCATCCAAGCCGACGTTACCAATGTTGGGATAATCAGTACGCAAAGTAAAAACTCACGAACCGTACGGCCTTTAGAAATACGCGCTACAAACATGCCGAAGAAAGGTGCATACGCAACCCACCATGCCCAGTAGAACACAGTCCAGCCATGCAGCCATGTTGTGTCTTCACGACCAGAGCTTTGGCTCAACGCTACGATGTTATTCGCATAACCCGTCACCGCCGTTGCCACAGAATCAAGCACAGTTGTGAAGTTCAGAACAGCGATCAGACCAAGGAATACAAACGCAATAACCATGTTCAGGTTACTTAGGAATTTAACACCACCGTCCATACCACGTAGTACAGAGATGATCGCTAAGCCCATGATCAGAACGATGATAGATTGCTGAAGGAAGATGTTGTTTTCCAAGCCAAACACGTGGCTGATACCACTTGCTGCTTGTGTACCACCTAAACCTAGTGAAGTCGCAAGACCAAACAGAGTAACCAGTACCGTTAGTACATCGATCACATCACCCGTTTTGCCCCATACTCGCTCACCCAAAATTGGGTAGAACACAGAACGCATTGATAGCGGTAAGCCTTTGTTGTAAACAAAATACGCAAGGCAAAGTGCCGTCATGCCATAGATAGCCCATGCATGAAAACCCCAGTGGAACAGTGTCGCGCCAAGAGCCAGTTCACGGCCTGCTTCTGTAAAAGGTTCTGCACCGAGTGGCGTTCCGAACCAGTTCGTGAAGAACGCGGTTGGCTCTGCAACACCCCAAAAAATAAGTCCTATACCCATACCCGCTGCGAATAGCATTGCTATCCAAGATGACATGGAGTAATCCGCCGTCGCGTCTTCGCCACCTAGACGAATTTTACCCAAAGGTGAAAACGCGAGAACAACGGCAAACGCTAGCATGATGTTAGCTCCCCACATAAAGAGGAAGTCAAACTTTGATAAAACAGCACCCTTAATAGAATCAATAGCAGCTTTAGCATCTGCAGGAGGAAGAGCAAGAAGAGTGATGATGAAGAGAAGAGATAAGCCTACTGAGGCTACGAAAACTGTGTTATGGACATCCATGCCCCATTTACTGACGTTGTCTTGACCAACTTGATAGTCAGTAGAATCAATACTGTATTTTTTTGATTTAAAACTCATAAATTATGATGTTCGCATATCCGAATCAACGAATATAAGGACGCTCTCCATATCCAATTACTACTTGATTGGCTCGCCGCACCACCTAAATAAAAAGGCAATAAAAATCACAATGATTGGTGACAAATGGACTTATTGGCTCAATCCCAAGGCGCGGATTATAGCACAGCTCAAAGCATTTTGACTGAGTTTTAGCTCAATAGTCACCCAAACCACCGTCAATAGTGATAGTTAAACCAATAAAAAAAGAATAAAATAAACAAATAAAAATCTTTAAATACAGTACTTTAAATTAAAATAACGCACCGTAAAATCTCATTCAAACTTTCTAAAGATAAAATGAACAACAGCCTGATTTATTTATAGCTCTAACAAAAAAGCCCCGCTATAGGGGCCAACACCTATCATTTAAGGTGTTTAGATCGCACAGTGTAGCGAGTCTTACT
>NZ_JBFSUD010000042.1:37014-40052 GCF_041467175.1 Vibrio sp. 10N.247.310.24 | reverse complement strand
GATTATCCGAAATCTAACTATCTACTGAAGTTTGTCATTACGGGGGAGCTTAAAGGGGGAGCTTAAAGTTTGTAACACGCCTCTGCCCCATTACGAGCCAGAACACGAAAAAGAGGCTGATAATTCAGCCTCTAGATTTTTGCCAGTGCGCACTAAGTGTCGTTACGTTAAATTCAACGCCTCACATTAAGCTACATGTTGCCGTCTAACATTCAAAAATCGTTTTAAGCCTTTGATTTTATGTTGACCATGAAAGATTAAATAGGCATAAATCGCCGTATAGAAAGCGTTATATTGACTACTGGTAATGGGAGAGATAATGAAAAAGTATGTGGTTTTAATTTCGTTCGTTGTCACAATAGCTTTGTTTTATTTCAATCGGCAAGATCGCACCGAATTGAATGAGAGTGAACTGATCTTGCCCGTCTGTTCAATGAAAGCCCCCCTAGTCACAAATGTTTCATACTTTGTTGACTCATCAATACAAGAGTCTTATACAAAATCTATAGCTGAACAGCAAATTAGGCAATCAAACAAGATATTATCTAACTCATGTTTGCCTTTAAGTAGAGAACTTGTTTCGTTTAGGTATGTTGACTTAGCACTATCGGGCGAGGAGTTCTTTGATGAAATTCATAGCCAAGGCAGCATGGCTGTGGGACGTGATGTGATACAACCGTTACGTGATAGTCATTTGGATTTCTATGTGTTTGTTGTTCCCAATCGTCACCTAATTTTCGAGGACGGTACTACGGGAGCTACTGACTGGGAGTTAAGTGATAGCTATATTCTGCTTGCTGACGATGCTTCTACTGATGTATTAGAACATGAGTTCGGGCATCTTATGTTGGCTAATCACTCAGAAACCTTTCTTTTTTCCCTTCTTCAAGGAGAACTAGAAAGGTCGACTAGACCAGAGAACCGGCATTTAATAAAACCATATGCACGAGCGTATAAATGCTCAAATGCGGGAACAGTAATGAGTTATGAAAAAATTAAGTTGCCAATATACTCTAGTCCGACTATCAAATATCGCTCAGAAGTATGTGGCAATGAACTAAACGCGGACAACCGGAAAAGGGTACTGGAGTACATTGATACACTTAGGGAGTTCATTCAATATAACAAATCTGCTTAAGAGTGATTCTCAACGCTTGGCGTTAGAAATCTGGTAGTTATTATTCCTATTATGGTAAATCCGTAAGTTAATCATCAAAAACCACGCTTCCATGCGCCTAAAACGCGCTAGGCGTGGTTTTAACAAGAAATACTTGGCTATTTACCCCAAAACCGTTTTGAAAGTTTGTGACGGTTTTGAGCGTTGATAAGTAGATATTTTTTACTTTTTAAAAATGTTCGAACTTGCTATGAAAGTCTCATTTTTACAAGCTTCAACAGAAGACTTTCTTGTGGACAGCAAACTCACTTTTGTCCAAAATCTTCACAGTCTGATTTTTAACGCATGGTATTTCCTAGCTCGAAAATGACTCAAAGTCAGCCAGAGAGGGATTGAACTCAGTTTAAAATTCTGCAACTTGCCTTACTTTCGCTTAACTATTTTTAAGGCCTAGTAGCAGAGAAGTGAATATTGCTCTCTGGTCTTGTAGGCTCTCGAAGTATAACTGGTCTAACTCTTCTACCTGAGCGATGGCTTTTTTCGTTAGAGATTCTCCAGTTTTCGAGAGTTTGAGCGAAAAACTACGTGTATCTCTAACGTCTTTATCTTTAATTATGATCTCATTAGCGACTAGAGCCTTCATCGACTTGGATAGTGTCATCTTATCCAAGCCAGTGATATTGACTATTTCTGCTTGTGTTGTTTCGTTTTTATTTTTGTTACACCATAGTATGGAGGCGAGTATAACGAACTGAGTATGATTAATATTTAGAGGCTTGAGGTGCTTCATTACCTCTGAATGCCATTTATTGTAAACAACCCAGAGCTGTAGACCTACGCTGTTCGAAGGGAGTTCGTGCTTAAACATTGTGTTCAGCCCTTTTTTTTAGTCCTTCAAGAGTAGACGGTAGACCTTTATAGATTTTCTTTCCAATGATTTTCCCAAACAAAAAACTAGTTAAACCTGAAAACTTAACTCTATGAGTTACTTGAGTTGCTTTTCCATTGACCTGCAAATGATGCTCGAATGATAGAACGCAGAATGGTAGTTTACTTGTTACTGTAAAGTGCTTATTTGGTATAGCATCTGCAATTACAATCTGTGATTTAGGTCCATTACTCGGCTTCAGAATACCTTTAGTACCGATCTTGAATTCTCCCATGAGATGAGAGTAGTCAACTTCTTCATCCCATTGACTCCAATTTTCGACATCGGTATATAACGAATATATGTCTTGAGGTGAGGCTTCAATGCAAATACGTTCTTCAAAAATCATTCTGTTCCATCTCGATTGCAAGTTAGTAAACCAGTTTACTATATTTCGTTATGGGCATGCTTGCAAGAGCAAGTAAGTGTATTTGAATAGGAGGTAGGAGTGCGCGCTTAATAACTCTTGTCTATAGACATTTAAAATGGGAACGAAGTTAACAATTTACCATACCTGTAGTTATTGATGGTTTGCTAATTTAGCAAAAGCACTGACACATAATTGTCCATAAATGATTTAAGTTGTGTGATTTGTTGGTGTGATTTGTTGGGGGATCTGTTCGTCTTCGGTTGTTAAATTTCAAACCCTGATAATGATAGGAGTGCAGCGCGACGACTATTAGTGATTACCACAGTGTCATTGTCTGCTGAATGTGTTGGAAGATTCTCGGTAGGATGGTTTTGCTAATTGCTGATGGAATTACCGCAATGTATCCATTGCTACATACATAGTCGGAAATTTAACTCTAAGCCTAGACGTGGTGCTAGTTGGTCGGTGATTCTTGATACGATTTGTCGATGGAGTTACGTGGTGAGCGCATTGCAGTCTATTAGCTTGCGAAATTCCCATATGTGACCTGCCAACATAGTCAGAGCAGTGGTTATGTCTTTAATGCAGCGAAATATTATGTTCCAAATCCGCGGTTTTATCAT
>NZ_JBFSUD010000042.1:0-36914 GCF_041467175.1 Vibrio sp. 10N.247.310.24 | reverse complement strand
GTTTTAGCTATTAGCTTGCGAGATTTCCATATGGGTCATGCCAACATAGTCAGAGCAGTGGTTTGGTTATGTCTTTAATGCAGCGAAATATTATGTTCCAAATCCGCGGTTTTATCATAGACAAAGACTAATGAATTGCTGGTGGTGATAGGTTTTAGCTATTAGCTTGCGAGATTTCCATATGGGTCATGCCAACATAGTCAGAGTAGTGGTTTGGTTATGTCTTTAATGCAGCGAAATATTATGTTCCAAATCCGCGTGTTGGGAGTTCGAATCTCTCCACCCCTGCCATATTTAAGGCTCTAGCAGAAATGCTAGAGCCTTTTTGCTTTCTGAATTTAATATACGCGATTAGCAAAGCCGCGGATTCTCCGGCTTACCAAAACAGCGCGTGTTGGGAGTCTAAACCTCCAACCTGCCATATCAATGCCTCAACAGAAATGCTGGGGCTTTTTTGCTGTATACTAGTTCGATTTTTAGTCGATAATTCCTACTTTTAATAAAACCTGGGCTTAGAAAGGTAAGTGCTCACTTATCCCAGCCTCTTTTATAAACAATCAACAGCACAATCCCCACTTCTTTATGAGAATTGTTCTCAATATTTTGTTACATTTTGGTTGTTATTACTAAAAGGCAACAAATATGGATATTTCCCGTCGTAAGTTTATTCAATCATCTCTCGCTATTTCTGCACTAACTGTTTTGCCCGCTTGTTCTATGAAGCAGTCTGTTGATGGGCAAGGTAAGTATGTTTATGACTTAACTGCTGAACCTTCAACAGCTGAGTTAGTCGCGGGATTTGATACCAATGTCTTAGCCTTTAATGGGCAGATCCCAGCTCCGACGATTCGATGTCGACAGGGTGAAAAGGTCACAATTCGTTTTACGAATAAGCTATCAGAGCCGACGACTATCCATTGGCATGGCTTAAGAATCCCTATCGAAATGGACGGTGTTCCCTTCTTAAGTCAGCCACCGATTATGCCAGGTGAAACATTCATTTATGAGTTTACGCCGCCAGATGCTGGCACATTTTGGTATCACCCACATATGAATAGCGTTAAACAACTTGGTATGGGTTTAGTTGGCCTTATTATCGTAGAAGAAAGCACTCCCGTGCAGTTTGACGAAGAACACGCATTGATGCTTAAACATTGGCATATCGACAAGCAGGGTCAATGGAAAGACTTAATGATTCCTCGACTCAGTGCTCGTATGGGCACTCCTGGTGAGTGGAGTAGTGTTAATGGTGTTCATGAACCTGTATACCAATTAAAGCAGCACGCAACGACTCGACTGCGTATCGCGAATGTCGATAATACGATCACTTATCCTATTGCTGTCGAAGGGCCTGAGGCATGGGTGATTGCCATTGATGGTAATCCTGTAAAGACGCCATATAAACTGACTCAACATAAAATTGGTCCAGGGATGCGTGTAGATATCGGGCTGATCGCTCCTATAGCTGGTGAGCGAGTTAACGTTCTTCAAATGAAGGGACGTTTCCCATTTTCTTTGTGTCAATTTGAAGCCGTAGATTCAGCATTTACTCAAGAGCGAGCGTTGCCAGTATTACCATTGAATCCAGTACCTAGCCTAGATCTTGCTAATGCTGAAGAGATCGATTTTGTGTTCGAGTGGGAAGGCGCGGTATCACCAGTATCTAAAGATGGAAAGTCCATGCCTAAATTTTGGCTAACAAATAAAAGAGCATGGGAAGGAATGAGCAAAGACAATATTCCTGAACCGTTGACGACTTTAGAGTTAGGTAAGACTTACATATTCGATCTAAAGAACGTCACCCAATACCATCACCCGATCCATATTCACGGTCATACATTCACTGTATTGGAACTTGATGGGAAGAAAGTTGAAGAGCCTTTCCATACCGATACAGTGTTACTTGGAAAAAACGGGCGAGCTAAAGCTGCATTTGTTGCAGACAACCCTGGCCGCTGGATGTACCACTGTCATGTTATAGAACACATGAAAACGGGTTTAATGGGATATATTGAAGTTAAGTGACACCTGTAACGTTTAATATTTGCGCATGCATTCTTAGTTTCTACCCTCGCTTTTATCGGCGGTAAAGCTAGAATATAGGGACTATTGTTTGGGAGGATTCATGGGTCAGTTATCTATTTTAGGTTTTATTGCCATTGGTGGCGCATTTGGTGCTTGTTCGCGTTATTTGATTTCAGAGTTATGTGTGGTGATGCTAGGGCGTGGTTTCCCTTATGGTACGCTAACTGTTAACGTGGTTGGCTCTTTAATTATGGGCTTACTCATCGCAGCGTTTGAGAATGAGATGGTTGCGACAGAACCATGGAGACAAATTATCGGTCTTGGCTTCCTTGGAGCACTGACTACATTTTCTACATTTTCGATGGATAACGTGCTTCTTATGCAGCAGGGTGCTTTCTTTAAGATGGGACTCAATGTGTTACTCAACGTGGTTCTCAGCATCTCCGCAGCATGGATCGGCTTCCAACTTTTGATAAAGTCTTAAAACTTTCTTACGATTTGTTAACAACTCGGCTTGGTTTATCCAAGCCGTTTTTATATACTCGATCGAACTTGTCGGAGTGCCATATGGCTGAGACCGTTAACTCGGGATCCGTTGAACCTGATCAGGCTAATACCTGCGAAGGGAACAAGAGTAGATATCTAACTAGACTCCTTCTAGAGATCTATCTCCAGATCACAACTGTATTTCTTACCGTGATCCCTCTTGTAGCATCTAATCCGTCAAGCATTTTTATCCCTATAAATAATGGCTAAAAGCCAAGGAAAAATGCTATGTCGAGTCGTAAACAAGCAAGACTGGAAGCGAAGAATTTCATCGATTCTTTATCCGTACAACCTTATCCAAATTCAAAAAAAGCTTACATCCAAGGATCTCGAGAAGATATTCAAGTCCCTGTACGAGAAATATCACTCGCTGATAGCCTTGTCGGTGGTACTAAAAAAGAGCCTGTATTCGAACCTAATGTACCCATTCAAGTTTACGATACCTCAGGTGTTTACACTGACCCCACACATCAAATAGACCTGTATAGCGGCCTTCCAAAGTTGCGTGAGCAATGGATTGATGAGCGTGGTGATACGGAACTGTTAGACGATGTAAGCTCTGTTTACACTAAAGAACGTTTAGAAGATGAAACTCTAGACGACCTTCGTTACGGCAACCTACCTAGAATTCGTCGTGCGACTGGCGATCAATGTGTTACTCAGCTGCACTATGCTCGTCAGGGGATTATCACTCCTGAGATGGAGTACATAGCTATACGTGAGAACATGGGACGTCAGAAGTTTGCTGATGAGCAGCTTAACCACCAACATCCTGGCCATAACTTTGGCGCAAACCTGCCGAAAGAAATTACCCCTGAATTCGTGCGTAAAGAGGTCGCTGAAGGTCGAGCTATTATCCCTTCAAACATCAACCATCCAGAATCAGAACCGATGATTATTGGTCGTAACTTCTTAGTGAAGGTGAACGCTAATATCGGTAACTCTTCAGTAAGCTCTTCGATTGAAGAAGAAGTTGAGAAGTTAGTATGGTCAACTCGCTGGGGGGGCGATACCGTAATGGACCTTTCTACCGGCCGTAATATTCACGAAACTCGCGAATGGATCTTACGTAACAGCCCTGTACCAATCGGTACGGTTCCTATGTATCAAGCCCTTGAAAAAGTGAATGGCGTTGCGGAAGACCTTAACTGGGAAGTGATGCGCGATACTTTGATTGAACAAGCAGAGCAGGGTGTTGATTACTTCACTATCCACGCAGGTTTGTTGCTTCGCTACGTTCCGATGACGGCTAAACGTGTGACCGGCATTGTTTCTCGTGGTGGTTCTATTATCGCGAAATGGTGTCTTGCTCATCACCAAGAGAGCTTCCTTTATACTCACTTCCGCGAGATCTGCGAGATCTGTGCAAAGTACGATGTTGCCCTGTCATTGGGTGATGGCCTACGCCCGGGCTCTATTGCAGATGCCAATGATGAGGCTCAATTCTCGGAGTTACGTACTCTAGGTGAGTTGACTAAAGTCGCTTGGGAGTACGACGTTCAGGTGATAATTGAAGGCCCAGGTCATGTGCCAATGCACCTAATTAAAGAGAACATGGATGAGCAGTTAGAACACTGCCATGAAGCGCCTTTCTATACGTTAGGTCCACTGACGACAGATATTGCTCCTGGTTACGACCATATTACCTCTGGAATTGGCGCCGCCATGATTGGTTGGTACGGCTGTGCGATGCTCTGTTATGTAACCCCTAAAGAGCATTTAGGTTTACCAAATAAAGAAGATGTGAAGACCGGCCTGATTACATACAAGCTTGCTGCACACGCTGCTGACCTTGCGAAAGGGCACCCGGGCGCACAAATCCGAGATAATGCATTATCTAAAGCACGTTTTGAATTCCGTTGGGAAGACCAATTTAATCTAGCTTTAGACCCTGAAACAGCACGTTCTTTCCATGATGAAACTCTGCCACAAGAATCCGGTAAGGTTGCTCACTTCTGCTCAATGTGTGGACCTAAATTCTGCTCGATGAAGATCTCTCAGGAAGTCCGAGAGTATGCGAAAGATACAGAACAAGTAGCCGCGGATCAGGCTATCGAGATTAAGATGCTAGATAACCCATTGGAAGGGATGCGTCAGAAATCACAAGAGTTCCGTGATACTGGGTCTGAACTTTACCACCCTGCAGTAGGTGCAAAAGAAGCTCAATTAGAGGAATAATGACAGTGAAGATACTCATCCCATCTCAAAATATTGAGTTAACGGGAGAGGTGCAGAACTGTCTATTGGTTGCTAAGCGACAAGGCTTGGCAACTGATGCAGTTGAGTTGGGCGTAAGCCCAACTCAACACTTTTCTATCGTTAATGCTCAGCAGGCGTTATCTATTGGCTTCGCTCATGATGTTGATTCATTGGCGAAGTGTCAGCTAGCGGAATTGAACCATGTTGTTGATTACAATAATTCAGTCGCGCTAACTGACGTTTGTGACGCCTTTATACAAACTCCGAATGTCATCTATATCGGTGTCTCAGATGATTCAGTTGTACTGGATATCTGGTCACACTTAGATGCTAATCGTGCTATCAAGAGTGAAACTACAGCTCATCAGGAGTTAGATAATCGCGGCCACTTTGCTTGGTTACTTACTTTGTTGGCACTGGAATTCCCATTAGAAGACGCACTGGTTTTAGCTCGCGCAGCACTTAATGTTTCACGTGGAACATGGCCAGCAAACTATCAAAACTTTCCGATCCCAGTTCTGGAAGATGAGCGACTGGATATTAGTGTTGGTTGGGCGCATCAAGGAAGATCACTTTCGTTCCCTGAATTGAGTAAGAGTAGTTTAGGGCTATACCCTGTGGTTGATGATGTTGAGTGGATCGAAAGACTGCTTAAGCTTGGCATCAACACTGTTCAACTACGTATTAAAAACCCGCAGAAAGCGGACTTAGAACAACAAATCGCACGATCAATCGAGCTTGGTCGAGAGCATAACGCTCAAGTTTTTATCAACGATTATTGGCAGCTTGCACTCAAGCATGGTGCTTTTGGTGTTCATTTAGGGCAAGAGGATATTGAAGAATCAAACCTCTCACAGTTGAGCCAAGCGGGTATAAAGATCGGTTTATCGACTCATGGTTATTATGAGTTGCTACGTATCGTCCAAATCAATCCAAGCTACATTGCACTAGGCCATATATTTCCGACCACAACGAAACAGATGCCATCGAAGCCTCAAGGCTTGGTGCGTTTATCTCTGTACCAACAGCTAATTGATACCATCCCATACACAGAAGAGCTTACTGGTTATCCGACGGTGGCTATTGGTGGTATTGACCAATCGACAGCTGCACAGGTTTGGGATTGTGGTGTATCGAGCTTAGCGGTTGTACGTGCGATTACATTAGCGGAAGACCCACAAAAAGTGATCGAATTCTTCGAGAAGCTAATGGCTCCTAGCTCTTCAACGCTTAGTAAAGAGGTTATGCGGGAGCCTAGCTATGTTGAGTGACTTTGAGTTCATTCGTTACCAACGACAAATTGCGTTACCTGAGGTAGGTGAGCAAGGTCAACGAAACCTGTTAAACAGCCATGTGTTGGTGATTGGTTGTGGTGGCTTAGGTAATGCTGCTGCTCTCTATCTAGCAGCTTCTGGTGTCGGAAGAATCGTGTTGGTGGATGATGACTATGTGGATTCGTCCAATTTGCAGAGACAAGTCGCGTTCAAGGAGAACCAATTAGGTTCACCTAAGGTCGAAGCTCTCAAGCAACAATTGAGTGAACTCAATGGTCGCAGCCAGGTAAGAACCATCAATCAACGAATGAGTGAAAACCAACTTGAATTAGAGGTAATGCTGGCTGATCTCGTGTTGGATTGTACTGACAACTTCGCGTCACGCCAGCAGGTTAACCGAGCTTGTTTTAAAGCTAATACACCTTTGATATCGGGTTCTGCAATCGGCTGGAAAGGTCAATTTATTGTCTTTGATTATCAGAACCAGAAAGGGTGTTACCACTGTTTGTTCCCGTTCAGTCATCATCCACAAACAACGCGTTGTAGTGATAGCGGCATCATTGGTCCAGTGGTCGGCACTATAGGTAACCTCCAAGCTCTTGCTGCTATTCAGCGTATTAGTAGTGGCGAGTTTAAAGTCGCAACACATCAACTAAAGCTGTTCGATGGCCAAACGATGGACTGGCAAAGCCTCATGGTCACGCAAGATAGCGAATGTCCCGTGTGCAGTGCGTCTGTAGTTAAGCATTTAGAAGAAGAAATCCAATGAGCCATATAACCATCTCGATAAACGAGCAACCGGAGCAGGTCGCGCAATCATCGTCTCTCTCAGACATCATCCAAGCACTATCGCTACCTGACTTAGGTTGTGTATTTGCTATTAATAATGCGGTTGTACCGCGCAGCCAATGGCAACAAACCATCGTCAATGAAGGCGATTCCATCTCTCTTTTCCAAGCTATTGCAGGGGGCTAACCATGTTAACCATCGCAGATAAAACGTTTCAATCTCGACTCTTTACTGGAACTGGCAAGTTCGCTAACAAGCATTTGATGGCGAGTGCTATCGAGGCTTCAGGTTCGCAACTGGCCACCATGGCGCTGAAGAGAGTTGATATTCGCTCTGAGCAAGACGATATCCTACAACCGATCATGGATGCTGGCGTGAACTTACTGCCGAATACCTCTGGCGCTAAGAATGCAAAAGACGCCATCTTTGCTGCGCATTTGGCTCGTGAAGCACTGGGCACAAACTGGCTTAAACTGGAAATTCACCCAGATCCAAAGTACTTGATGCCGGACCCCATTGAAACGCTTAAAGCCGCTGAGCAACTAGTCAAAGATGGCTTTGTTGTGTTGCCTTACTGTCATGCCGACCCAGTTTTGTGTAAGCGCTTGGAAGAGGTGGGTTGTGCTGCAGTTATGCCGTTGGGTGCGCCGATTGGTTCAAATAAGGGTATTGTGTCTGCAGACTTCATAGAGATCATTATCGACCAAGCGAATGTCCCTGTGATTGTGGATGCAGGCATAGGCGCACCATCGCATGCAGCTCGTGCAATGGAAATGGGCGCAGACGCTGTGTTAGTGAATACTGCGATTGCGGCTTCTCAAAAACCCGTAGATATGGCGATTGCCTTTAAGCTGGCAGTTGAAGCGGGTCGTATGGCTTACCTTGCTGGGCTTGCAGGAAAAGTATCTCACGCGGTTGCTTCGAGCCCGTTAACTTCATTTCTAGACGAGTAGAGTACCTATGACGTTTGTTGATCGATTTAAACAGCTCAACTGGGATGACATTGGTATGTCTATCTTCAGTAAAACGGCAGCGGATGTTGAACGTGCTCTGAGTAAACCCAAACGTGACCTGGAAGACTTTAAGGCTCTGATCTCTCCGGCGGCAGAACCTTACTTAGAGCAGATGGCACAACAGTCGTTGGCGCTAACTCGTAAGCGATTTGGCAATACAATGTCGCTTTACATTCCTTTGTACCTCTCGAATCTATGCGCTAATGCGTGCACGTATTGTGGCTTCTCAATGGAGAACCGTATCAAACGTCGCACGCTTACTTTGGATGAAATTGATGCCGAAAGTGCGGCTATCAAAAAGATGAAGTTCGATAGCGTTTTGTTAGTCACCGGTGAACATGAAACTAAGGTCGGGATGAATTACTTTCGACAGGTGTTGCCGAATATCAAAAAGCAATTCAACTACCTTGCGATGGAAGTGCAGCCGCTTGATCAACATGATTACGCAGAGCTTAAAACTCTCGGCCTAGATGCTGTTATGGTTTACCAAGAGACTTATCAGCCAAGTACTTACGCTGAGCATCATCTACGTGGCAATAAAATGGATTTTGAATACCGTCTTGAAACCCCAGATCGCTTGGCAAAAGCGGGGATCGATAAGATAGGTATTGGTGCCTTGATTGGTTTGGAAGATTGGCGAACCGACTGTTTTTTTGTTGCTGCTCACTTAGATTACTTAGAGCGTACTTATTGGCAAACACGTTACTCAATTTCATTCCCACGTCTTCGCCCGTGTGAGGGTGGAGACTCTGGTGGTGGATTACAGCCTAAATCAATCATGAACGATAAACAGCTGGTTCAGCTTATCTGCGCATATCGACTCTTGAATCCTGAGGTCGAGTTATCCCTTTCTACTCGCGAATCGGCAACCTTTCGCGACAATGTGTTGCCATTAGGAATCACAAGTATGTCGGCGGCTTCTAAAACCCAGCCTGGTGGTTATGCTTCTGGTGAAGAAGAGCTCGAACAATTTGAGATCAGTGACGAGAGAAGTGCTGCTGATGTTGAGTCAATGATCCGACAGCGAGGTTTCGATCCAGTGTGGCGAGACTGGCATAGTGCCTATTCTGGTTAATCAACATATTGGTTGATGTTCCACGTGAAACATCTTAATGATACAGGCAAATAAAAACGGCTACCTTTGGGTAGCCGTTTTGCTATTTAACTTATTAACCTAGCAAGCTCGTTTTGGTTCAGGTAACAGCTTAACGAAGCATTATGCGTGAGCTAATGGTGTAGTTGATTGGCGTAGCCATTCCAGCGTATCACCTTCAACTAATGGGCTAACGTCGTTCCAAACTTTCTGATGGTAGTCGTTCAGCCATGCCAGTTCAGGTCGTGTTAGCAAATCAACATTGATGTTGCGCTTATCGATAGGGCAACGTGTTAGTGACTCAAAGGTTAGTACTGAGAAATCACCTTGAGTTGACAGTTCAACCACGAGCTCTAGGTTTTCGATGCGGATACCAAATTCATCAGCACGGTAGTAACCCGGCTCGTTCGATAACACCATACCTTCAACTAGAGGTACGTCGATCAGCTTCTTAGAGATGCTTTGCGGTCCTTCATGAACACTTAGGAAGTGACCAACACCATGACCAGTACCATGATCGTAATCGAAGCCTTCTGCCCATAAGTGCTGACGCGCTAGGATATCAAGTTGGAAACCACGAGTACCTTGTGGGAAACGCGCACGTGCAATGCCAATGTGGCCTTTCAGCGCTAATGTGAACTGCTGGATCATTTCGTCGCTTGGCTGGCCAATCGCGATAGTACGAGTGATGTCGGTTGTGCCATCTAAATACTGACCGCCTGAATCGACTAGGTACAGAGTATTCATCTCTAACTGACCTGGTTCAGGTTGATTCTCATGGTTGTAGTGACACATTGCAGCGTTGCCACCTGCTGCTGAAATTGTGTCAAAACTTAAGTCCATCAGCGTTGGGTCTTGTTCACGGAACGATTGTACTTTGTCAGCTAATACCGCTTCGTTGTGTAGGTTACCTTGCGCGACTTCTGCATCAATCCAAGACAGGAATTTCGCCATCGCCACGCCATCTCGAATGTGACACGCTTTCATGCCGGCAATTTCAGTTGCGTTCTTAGCGGCTTTTGGCATTAAGCATGGGTCTGCTGCTTCAATGAGATGAGCACCAGCGTTTTGTAGAACCAGCGTGTACCAAGCATTACTGGTACCTGAATCAACAGACACATTCTTACCCTCTAAAGATTGAAGGCGCGCTTCAAGCTCTGATGGGGGAGAAACACGAATACCATTACCAACGTGCGCTTCAAAACCAGCAGGGATACGAGCTGGGTCTAAGAAGAAATCGACGCTTTCATCGGCGTGAATGATCGCGTTGGATAACACAACAGGTAGGCGAGATACGTCCAAGCCACGAATGTTAAGCAACCAACAGATTGAGTCTAGCTCGGTAAGGATAGCGGCGTCCGCACCTTTTGCTTTTAGTAAGCCAGCAACCTCCGCGCGTTTGCTCTCGCTTGATTGACCAACGGCGTCTGTTGCCATTAGGCGAACATCAGACACGACAGGCTCAGGGCGATTAGACCAAAGCTCATCAATTGGATTAGAAGAGAGTGTCGTTAGCTCAACTTTCTCTGCCAGTTTTGCTTGTGCGCCTTTCAACCAAGCTGCTGTGTGCATGCGTGGGTCGAATGCAACCTTACTACCTTGTGGCAATGAATTGATGATCCAATCTAAAGCCGGTTCTTCAATAAGGTGGCGATACTCAAATAACTCTGCTGGTACTTGCTTACGAACCTGAACGGTGTAGCGACCATCAACAAAAATAGCAGCAGTTTCACGAGTGATAACAGCGGCACCTGCAGAGCCAGTGAAACCTGTTAACCAGTGAAGTCGCTCGTTATGAGCGGGAACGTATTCACCTAGATATTCGTCTTCGTGTGGAATGATAACGGCATCTAGGTTGTTTGTTTCAAGCCAAGCTCGAACCGTAGCAACGCGTTCAGCAGTGATATTGTGCATCTGTGTTTATCCTTATTGTTAGGGTCCTTGTTAACACTCACAGTCGATATACATGCGAGGGGACTTATTAGGTCAATAAGCTAGCGCTTTTGTTCGTTTGCTGCAAACGCTGTACGCCATTTTTATCTAAGATGCAGAGTTTTTTCTTTGATGATATCTCGCAACCAAGTTAGCGCTGGGTCATTTTCTCTATCACGGTGCCAAAACAAAGTGTATGCCATCGGCGGGAATTCCATTGGTAAAGGCACAACCACTAGGTCGAGTTGTTTGGCGACAAGGTAAGTAAAGTGGCTTGGTGCGGTAAAGACAAAATCGGTGTAGGTACACAGGCTAGCGGCGCTATTGAAGTCCGGTACTGAGATTGCGATATCACGTTGGTGGCCAAGGTCGGCAAGTTTGTAGTCGAGTAGCCAACGGTCGTTACCATCACATCTTACTTGCACATGACGCTGGGCTAGATAGGTTTCTAGATCCCATTTGCCACTCAGAGCAGGGTGGTTGCGTCTTAACACACACATTTGTGCATCACGGTAGATCTCTTGTTCGCAGATATCGTCTGGCGGCAGCATAGTTAAGCGCGCGTCGTTGATGTCGATGTCTTTGCCTGTGAGTCCGATATCTAACTCACCAAGCTGTAGCTTCTTAAAGGTTTGTTCGGTCCACGCGTGGGTGTTGATATTGACCTTAGGGGCTTGTCGAAATATCGCCGGTAAGAAATGAGGAAGAATCAGTGGGTACACACTCTCAACGGCAGCAATGTGAAAGCTGTGGTCACTATTGTTGGGAATGAATGTCTCAGGCTGAGTGAGAACATCAAGTTGGTTGATCAACGTTTCTAACCGAGGTTTAAGGAAAACAGCTTTCGGTGTTGGTCGTAGGCCATGAGCACTTCGTGTGAAAAGAGGGTCATTAAATTGTTCACGAAGCTTAGCTAGCGACTTACTCACAGCCGATTGACTCAAGCACAATCGATGCGCAGTGCGAGTGACACTCAGCTCTTCCATCAGCACCTGCAAGCAAACCAGTAGATTGAGGTCGAGGCGTGATAGTTTCTCGATATTCATGTGAGTTTCCTATTTGGAATAATGCTAATGAGTATATGCCATTTTTGTTCATATCTTTAGTTGGTTATTATGCACCTAAATTAACTCATTCGGAGAATCTTGTGCCTTCTAACGCGCTTCCAACCCCTAGTAAACTGCAGGTTGCTTTATTGGCAATGCTGGTTCTATTTAGCCCTCTGGCTATAGATATTTATCTTCCAGCTCTGCCACAAATTTCAACAGCGTTTCACGTGGAACACGCACTAGCACAAGATACGATTACTTGGTTTTTATTCGCCATGGGTGTCGGGCAATTATTTGCAGGCCCTTTGGCTGATAAGTTAGGACGTCGAACCGTTGCATTGGGAGGTGTTAGTATCTATGCATTGAGTGCTTGCTTGGCGTGGGCAGCTCAATCGATTGATATGATGCTAATAGCTCGGCTGCTACAAGGCTTAGGAGCTTGTGCGACTTCTGTAGCAGCCTTTGCGACGGTTCGCGATCTATTTGGCCCGGAAAAAAGTGGCCGCATGATCAGTTACCTCAATGGTGCAATTTGCTTTATTCCTGCACTAGCTCCGATTCTGGGTGCTTGGTTAACTCAACAGTTTGGCTGGCGCTCGAACTTTAGCTTTATGGCTGTGTTCGCTGTCGTGGTTGGCACCATTCTGTTTTTCCAAATGAAAGAGTCTAATCCGGCGACAGAAAAGGTCGCGGTGTTCAAACTTGAGCGTTACTGGTCGGTATTGAAAACACCATCGTTCATCTTCCACGCGACATTGTGCTTAATGGCGATGGCAGTAATCCTTGCTTACGTTACCTCTGCACCTGTTGTGCTGATGGAAAACCTAGGTTTGACGATGAATGAGTTTACGTTCTGGTTTGGTATTAACGCGGTTATCAACATCACGGCTGCATTCACTGCGCCGAAGTTTATGGATCGTTTTGGTACTTACAAAGCATTGGTTGTCGGTATTTCAACGCTTGGCTTAGCGGGTGTGGTTATGCTGGTGCTTGCTGAGCATGCTAGCGCGATCGCGTTCATGTTGCCGATTTTCCTATCTTCAGTTGGCTTCGCTTGGATTCTTGGTGCCGCAGCCGGTAAGGCACTTGAACCTTTTGGTGACCGTGCGGGTACCGCAGCTGCGTTGCTTGGATTGTTCCAAATGAGCGGTTCTGGACTGCTTGTTGGTACGATGCAACGTCTTGATTTAACGTCTCAAGTGATGATTGCGCTGCAAATGTTCCTTATTGTTCCTGCATTGTTAGTGCTTGCGAGCAAAGCGGGTAAGTCATGGCACACGACGTTTGCTAAGGCATAAGTCTCAAGGGTGACAAAATATACAAATGGCGGTTTGCGAAACGTTAAAACATGGTATATTTGTCACTCATTGAAACGTTAGTCCCCAACGGAAAATACTGTAATGTCATTAACAACCTACGAAATGGCGCGTATCTTAGAACAAATGGAAGATGCACCTGAAAAGGTCATGTTTGGTAAATTGCTTAAAGAGCTAGGAAACCAAAGTGAAGAGCGTATTCGCAGTGCGGCAAAACAAGTTCCAATTGATACTTTGCGAGATATCATTTACCAATTTCAACGCGTGGTTGAATCTCGTAAAGGTGAACAAGTTCAGCTACTAGCAAAAGAGCTAGCCGAGCAAGGTATCTCTGCTGAAGAGCTACAAGCTTTTCTAAACAAGTAGTTTATTCCAGATAAAAAGAAACCACTCAATTGAGTGGTTTTTTGCGTTTTGGACCTATGTAAATTTAGAGGCTATGGAAAAGAGCTTTAGCTTTTGAACTGCGCTTTTAAGATTCTATCCAATGAAAATGGTCCTGCTCCCCATACCACGACGATAAGAATCATTAATCCCCAAAGCTGATGATCATAGAAGCCTTGCGCCCACAATACAGGGTATGACACGACGGCCATGATATTGAAAACGAACAGCACTGCAGCCATTGGTCGGGTTAACAAGCCAAGCGCTAAGAATACCGGCAGAATCAATTCAGCTGCGGTACCCATGTAAGCGGCCAATTCCCAAGGCAAAAGAGGCACTTGGTATTCCAATTCAAACAAGTAAAGGGTGCTATCCCAAGTGGCTATCTTGGTGAGTCCTGAATTAAAGAAGACCCACGCCACCCATAGGCGACAAAACAGAAGTAGTACGGGAACAAAAAGTGCCTGTGATTTCTCAATCAAACTGTCGTATTGATCCATCATGTTCGTGACTGTGTTGTTATCCATATTATGTCTCCAATTCGGCATTGATTGAAAAGCCTGAGATGACGTTAAGTGCCATGACAGTATTCAGATGTTGTAGTAGTAAAGGGTCTATCGCTGAGAGCGTTTGACCCGATTGAAATTCGGTTAATAGTTGGTGGCTTTCTTGCGTCAAACGATGGCTCTCAATCTGTGAGTTTTCCGCTCGGATTAACACCCCAAATTCAGGTTGGTTGATGTCTAACCCATCGAGTTGTTGCTGATAGATAGCCTGCTCAAGCGCGATAATCGTATAGCTAGAATTAATTAGCGTTATTGAATCTTTGAGATGAAAGACTAAAGCGCCTTGTTGTTCTTGCGGTACATCAGCTAAACGAGAAAGAGGACGTTGGTCGACATGTGATTCTGAAACACATCTCACCAAGCTATCTTTTTGCCATTCATACAAAGCTACTTCAGCGAGATAAGGTGCAGCCTCGATAACAGCAGGAAAGGCTTGGATAGTTTGTTCAAAGTGTTCACCGTAACCACTGACGTCACCAGAGGTTGATGGATAACTTAAGACATGTTGACGAGCCATTTGTTGGAAGCACTCTTCACCAACCAACATTTCAGTCAGTGGATACGTAGCAGCCAGTACTTCACTAAAGCTAATCACAAAGTTATTTCGGTAGATCTGGATGCGCTGTTCATCGGTAAAGTGGTCGCTCACTATGTCGCAGTGCTCACCATTGTTTTGGTAGCGTAACGCGTTCGCAAACTCTGATTGCACATTAGCTAAAGAGTGGCTCATGATGCGCGACTCCTTTGGTTGAACTTGTCGTGTTGATACAAAATATCACTGGCTTTGGCCGCTTCAGCCAATAAAATTTGTGGCTCTGGGATATCTAAATCCCACTCTATCAAGGTATGGCGCAAACCATGTTGTGCAATCCAGTCAGTGTAGAGTTGCCATACTTCGTCACAGACAGGCTTGCTGTGGGTGTCTATCCAGATCTCACCTTGTTCGAGTTTCTTTTTGGTAAAACCTGCCAAGTGAATCTCTTCCACTTTGTCTGCTGGTATTCCATTGAGATACTCTTCGCAGCTGAAACCGTGATTAAAAGATGAGACAAAAATATTATTGAAATCGAGCAGTAGGCGACACTCGGTACGCTTTTGTACCTCGGCTAAAAATTCCCACTCTGGGATGGTTGAATGTTTGAAGGCAAGGTAGCTCGATGGATTTTCAATCAGCATAGGGCGTTGCAGGCCGTCTTGAACCTCGATGACATTGCGGCAGAAGACTTCTAACGCCTCTTCGGTATAAGGCAGCGGTAACAAGTCATTGAAGTAGTGACCGCCGGTCTGACTCCAGCTGAGGTGGTCAGAAACCAAGAACGGCTCGATATCATCAATGAGATCTTTTAACTGCAGTAAGTGATTTGGGTTGATGCGCTCAACAGAACCTAGAGACAACCCAACACCGTGACAACTTATGTTGTGGGCGTGACGAATTTCTCTCAGTTGTTGACGTTGCGGTGATTTCGCTAAAAAGTAGTTCTCGCTGTGCACCTCTAACCAACTCACTAAGGCTGGGTTTTGGCTAAAGAAGTCCAAGTGCGGTGTTCTAAGGCCAACCCCTGCGTTGGGATGAAGAGTTTGAGTCACAACGATTCTCCTAATGGAAAGTGGAGGTGAGCTGAATGTCAGCTCACCATACTAAGCAGCTCAATTATGATGATTGAGTGTTACCACCTGATAATTTGCCACACAGCCCTTTAGGTACGACTACGAATGCATCGGATTGGTTGTCTTCTTTGGCTGTACCCGCACATGAACTTGTTTTGGTTGCACAATCATTTTGGCCAGCTTTTGCAACGCCGTAGCATTTCTCTTTTGCTGCTGCTTCCGCAGGTGCTGATGTAAGAACTGCACCGCCGAACGCTAGTACACTTGTGATTGCAGCTGTAACAGCAAGATTAGAATTTTTCATAGTCATTCCCTCTAGGACTTAATAGTATTTTATATCGCAGGTTAATGGATTGTTAACTTGCTTACTAAAAAGGATAGGAAGAACCAGGAAATAATTTCACGACATTATAAGAAATATCAATATTAATGATGCATTAGCTATTAAGTTGCTGATTATATGATGTTATTTTTTGACTGTTTTTTCTTCTTATTATCCTAAACGCAGCCTAGTGTTTAGGTTATAATCAGCTTTTATGTATAAATACCCAGTAGTGAGCATATCCAATGATAGATCCTTCGCTTTTACTCGATGGCCTAAACGATAAACAACGTGAGGCGGTCGCAGCACCTTTAGAAAACCTACTTATTCTGGCAGGTGCTGGCAGTGGTAAAACGCGAGTGTTGGTGCATCGCATCGCTTGGCTGCAAAGCGTAGAGCAAGCATCGCCGTTCTCTATCATGTCGGTTACCTTCACCAACAAAGCGGCAGCAGAGATGCGTGGTCGTATTGAAGAGTTGATGATGGGTAGCTCGTCAGGCATGTGGAACGGTACCTTCCACGGTATTTGTCATCGCATCCTTCGTGCTCACTACCTCGATGCAAAACTGCCAGAAGATTTCCAGATCATTGATTCAGATGATCAGATTCGTTTGCTACGTCGTTTAATCAAGGCGCAAAACCTTGATGAAAAGCAGTGGCCTGCTAAGCAAGCTTCTTGGTGGATCAATGGCAAGAAAGACGAGGGATTACGCCCAAATCACATCGACGCCTACCATGATCCAATAACTCAAACGTGGTTAAAAATTTACTCTGCTTACCAAGAAGCATGTGATCGTGCTGGCTTGGTCGACTTTGCGGAAATCTTGTTGAGATCGCATGAACTATTGCGCGATAAGAAACACATCCGAGAGCACTACCAAGCTCGCTTCAAGCATATCCTTGTCGACGAATTTCAAGATACCAACAACATCCAATATGCTTGGCTGCGTATGATGGCAGGCCCAGATTGTCGCGTGATGATCGTAGGCGATGATGACCAATCTATCTATGGTTGGCGTGGCGCGAAGATCGAAAATATTCAGAAGTTCTTGGATGAATTCCCAGGCGCTTCAACGGTTCGACTCGAACAAAACTACCGTTCAACCAAAACCATTCTGCAGGCGTCGAACGAGCTTATCTCGAACAACACCGAACGTATGGGTAAAGAGCTGTGGACCGATGGCAACGATGGCGAGCCAATCTCAGTTTACTCGGCTTATAACGAGTTAGATGAAGCGCGTTTCACGGTCAGCAAAATCAAAGAGTGGCAAGAGAAAGGCGGTGCGCTAGAAGATACCGCGATGCTTTATCGTAACAATGCCCAATCTCGTGTGCTTGAAGAAGCTTTGATTCAAGGTGGTCTACCTTACCGAATCTATGGCGGCATGCGATTCTTCGAGCGTCAAGAAATCAGAGATGCCTTGAGCTACCTGCGCTTAATGAGTAACCGCAGCAATGATGCGGCATTCGAACGTGTCGTCAATACGCCAACGCGTGGTTTGGGTGATAAAACGTTAGAAACGATTCGTCTTGCGGCGCGTGACCGTGGTGCAACCATGTGGCAAGCCAGTATTGCTCTGATAGAAGAGCAAGTGCTTCCAGGTCGTGCTGCGGGTGCTTTGAGCCGCTTTATTGAACTTATCAATGCACTTGAAGATGACACCATAGAACTGAGACTTCATGAGCAAACCGACCACGTGATCAAATCGTCGGGCTTGTTTGCGATGTACGAGCAAGAGAAAGGCGAGAAGTCGAAGGCTCGTATTGAGAACTTGGAAGAATTGGTAACGGCAACGCGTCAGTTTGAAAAACCAGAAGAAGCGGATGAAATGAGCATGCTAACAGCGTTCTTAACTCATGCGGCTTTGGAAGCGGGTGAAGGTCAGGCTGATGAGTTTGATGATGCGGTTCAGCTCATGACTTTGCACAGTGCCAAAGGCCTAGAGTTCCCAATGGTATTCATGGTTGGCGTTGAAGAAGGCATGTTCCCAAGCCAGATGTCGGCAGAAGAAGCGGGGCGTTTAGAAGAAGAGCGTCGCTTGTGTTATGTAGGCATGACTCGTGCGATGGAGAAGCTTTACATCACTTATGCAGAAATGCGTCGTTTGTACGGTCAGGACAAATACCATAAGCCATCGCGCTTTATTCGTGAGTTGCCAGAGACCTGTCTGGATGAAGTACGTATGAAAGCGCAAGTGAGTCGTCCTGCTAGCAGTGGCCGCTTTAGCCAAACCGCCGTGAAAGAGAACTTTAACGAAACAGGATTTAGTTTGGGTTCTCGCGTTAAGCACCCTAAGTTTGGTGAAGGCACTATCATCAACTTCGAGGGAAGTGGCCCGCAGAGCCGAGTTCAAGTCGCGTTTAACGGTGAAGGCATCAAGTGGTTAGTAACGGCTTATGCTCGTTTAGAACAGTTGTAATCTGCTACTTCAGCATGTAGAAAACAGTTCGATATCTGAAACTATTCAGCATTGAAAAGTAATCCGTATAAAAAACAGAAAGAGCAGCCAATGGCTGCTCTTTTTTTATTGCTCGGTACTGTGCTGGATAGGCTGAATCGAGCTTAAGGCATTTCTGCCTAGGAAGGAGACTTACAGTACTGCAAGTGCCGCTTCGTAGTTTGGTTCTTCAGTGATCTCTGCAACCAACTCGCTGTGTGTTACCACACCTTTTTCATCAACAACGACAACGGCACGTGTTGTTAGGCCTGATAGTGGGCCTTCAGCAATCGCTACGCCGTAGTCTGATGCGAATGCAGGAGAACGGAAAGTTGAGGCGTGTTGAACGCCTTCAATGCCTTCTAGTTCGCAGAAGCGACCCGCAGCAAACGGTAGGTCAGCAGAAATACAAACAACAACCGTGTTCTCAAGCTCTGCCGCTTTTGCGTTGAACGTGCGTACGCTCGTCGCACAAGTTGCTGTGTCGATACTTGGGAAGATGTTTAGAACCACTTTCTTGCCTTCAAGAGAAGCAAGAGTCAGTTCAGAAAGGTCGCCTGCAGTCAGTGCAAAGCTTGGTGCTTGTTCGCCAGTTTGTGGGAATGTGCCTGTTAGTGGTACAGCAGCGCCTTTGAAGGTAACGTGTGACATGAATTTGTCCTTAGTTTAATTATGGTTATGAAACTAGTTGAGCCTAGTAAGACTTACGTTACGCGGAAGTGGTTAAGAAGTGAATGCTTTAAATGTCAGAATTGTAATTAAAGGTCTTTGATTTATTTGTTTGAGAGAGGAATAAGTGAAACGACAGATAAAGAAAAACCCCGAGAGCTTGCGCTCATCGGGGTCTATAGTCTTACTCGCAGCAATCCGGCTACTAAGTGTGCTCCATGCATCAAATCCATGATAGTGTGCTGTTATCCTTCAGCGTATTCCTTTCGTCGCCTTCCTAGCGGTGTCCTTGATCTTATCCTGATCTGCCAACAATCCTCGTTAGCGCGCGTCACTTGTTCCTTGAGCGGTGTCCTTTACATCATCCTGATGTTCAGTCCTTTCCTCGTCCAGAGGTGTCCATTGTCTTTCCTTAGTAGCAACCATCCTAGCTACTATTGCGTCCATTCAATGTCCATTTCGCTATCCATGCCGATTATTCATCCTGAGTAATCGAATCTTCATCCTGAAGATAACCAAATCCTTGGCGTTTCCTGTTCCGTGTCAGCATCCTTCCGACACCATTCATATTACCGATTCCTTATTTATCAGCAATGGTGCATAAGCGAATTTCTATATAATTATTTGAGTGATAAATGTACGTGTCTTTTTAATTCAATTGGTTACGACGTTAGGGTGACTAATTTTGTCATCAAATATCGATATTTACTCACTGCCTTGTGAGAGATCTCGCACAAGGCCGCGAGTAAAAAGGGAGGATTATTCCCTACTGACCAATGGCTGCACCTTCACGACGAGGGTCTGCAGCGCCTTCTAAACCATCTTTTGTGATGCGAATCGCGTGTAAACCAGAGTTAAGATCGCGAACGTTGACCTCAAATCCCATCTTTTCTAGCTCAGGTTTGAAGTTTTCCGCTGATGTTCCTTTTTCTAAATCTAAGGTACCGAAGCGGTTTAGGAAGTGTGGTTGATTGATGGCTTGCTGAATATCCATGTCCCATTGGGTATGAGCAATGATCGCTTGTGCCACATAACCTATGATACGGCTGCCACCGGGAGAGCCAATCGCTATGTAAGGTTTATCGTCTTGCATGATGATGGTCGGTGCCATTGAAGAGCGCGGACGCTTACCCGGTTCAAGTCGGTTGGCGATAGGCTTACCATCGTTATGGGTCTTGAATGAGAAATCTGTCAGTTCGTTGTTGAGTAGGAAACCTCTCACCATCAAACGTGAGCCAAAGGCATTCTCAATGGTGGTGGTCATCGAAACGACATTGCCATCGCTATCAACAATATTGAAGTGGCTGGTGGACGGCAATTCAATAGAAACATCTTGGCTTTGCAGCATTGCATGATCCCACGGTGGCGTGCCCGATGGTGCGCTTTCTAATGCCTTGCCTGCGGTAATTAACTGAGCACGTTCCTGCAAATAGTCAGTATTGACTAACCCTTGGGTTGGCATTGGCACGTAATCTTGATCGGCCATATACATACTACGGTCTGCAAAGGCTAGGCGAGAAGCGTCTGCTAACACTTGCCAAGATTTCGCGTCGTTTGGCCCCCATGATTTGAGGTCAAATTGCTCAGTCATTGCAAGGATTTGTCCGACCGTTAACGCACCAGAGCTTGGTGGCCCCATTCCGCAAATATCGTAGCTTTCATAAGCAGAACAAACCGGTTCGCGTTGTTTAATTGAATAAGCGTCGAAGTCTTTCTGTGCTAATACGCCCGGGTTACCTTTCGCGGTTTGCACGGTATTGATGATGTCGGTAGAGATCTCACCTTGGTAAAAGGCCTTAGCACCGTTCTTAGAAATAGCGTTTAACGTTGCCGCGTATTCTGGGTTCTTAAGTTGAGTACCCGCTGTTTTCGGGCTGCCATCGGCATTGAAGAAGTAGGCTTTAGTTGTCGCAAATCGGCTTAGTCGCTCTTGGTCATTTTCAATCAAGGTAGCTAAACGTGGACTAATAGTGAAACCTTCTTCAGCTAGCTGAGCGATAGGTTTAATCAGTGATGCCCACTCTAATTTTCCGTACTTCTGGTGAGTGTCCCACAGCAATTGCACCGTGCCCGGTGTCGCAACTGAGCGACCACCAACCACTGCATCGTAAAACTTAAGCGGTTGTCCGTTTTCGTCTTGGAATAGACGTGGTGTGGCATCAAGTGGTGCAGTTTCACGACCATCGTAGGTTTTGAGTTGCTTGTCCTTGCCATCAAAATAAACAAGGAACGCACCACCACCAATACCTGATGACTGAGGTTCTACTAAGCCAAGCATAAGCTGCACGGCAACCATGGCATCAATGGCGTTACCACCACGAGCAAGCACATCAGCACCAGCTTGTGTCGCTAATGGGTTGGCCGCAGTGACCATCCAGTCATTGGCTTTGACGAGTTGTTTGGTTTCTAAACCACTACTTTGTTCGGGTGCGACGGAATCGGCAGCTTGATTTGCCCAACTGACGTGAGAGGCAAAAAGTAGGGTAAAAGTGGCGAGGGTTGTTAGTTTTGTTTTCCACTGCATGATCTTCTCCTTTTAATATGCAGAGCTAGATTGGCAGTGGAAAGATGAGATAGTCAGAGTGTTGTTAACGAATTGTAATCTTGATTCGAATTTAAGCGATTAAACCGGATAGCGACTGCCAAAGAATACTCACGCCAATAAGGCTGAATACCACTCCACATAAGCCATCGATGTATACCGTTGCTTCGCTGAGTTTCTTTTGCAATGCTTTAGTCGAAAGCATCCAAGCCAGTAGTGAGAACCAAAACAGAGACAGACCAAATAGGATGATAAGCGCAAAGCCTTTACCTGACAGAGACATGTCGGCAGGCACTAGGCTCGACATCAAGCTGATAAAGAACACCAAAGCCTTTGGGTTGAGAATATTGGTCGCAAACCCTTTCGAAAATGCCTGACGCTTATTGGTCAGAATCAGATCGTTGGAATTGATGGTATCGGCATCATCATCGTGGTTCTGAATGATTTGCCAGGTTGCTTTAAGTGCTCCGTAACCTAAGTACAGTAAGTAGCTACCGCCGGCTAGTTGGATAATGGCAAATAATGTGGGTTGTTGGTGGACTAGGTAACTGATTCCCGTCAGGCTCAGCAATGAGTGCAGCAAGATCCCGCAAGATAAACCAAGCGCAATGTACAAGCCTGTCTGGCGTCCGTGACGCGTCGCATTTTGCACGACTAACGCAAAATCAGGGCCGGGGCTCATCAAAGCGATGAAGTGGATAGAGGCTAGGGTGATCAGTATGGTGACTTCGTTCATCGTCAGTTCTCAATAACGTTGCCGCTATTATTAAATAAGTAATCGTATTGAGCGTAGCTTACCGTGATTTGAAATCGAGCAATTGTAAATTATCAACACTTAGTTGATTTGTGAGGGTGGTACACCGAACGTGGTTTTGAAAGCCTTAGAGAAGTGTGCTTGGTCATAGAAGCCTACTTGGTGCGCGACCTTGGTACCACATATCCCAGACTTAATCAGACGCATGCTTTGTTCCATACGTAAACGGCTCAGCCATGCATAAGGCGTAATGCCCATTCTGTTTTTAAAATGGCGTTGGAATTGAGTCGTGGTTAAACCACACAACTCAGACAATTGTTCTAATCGCACTGGTTGATCCAAGTTCGCCATCAAGTAGTCTTTTAGCGTATCAATCGATTGATTACCCAGTTTGATGTCACTCTTCGATCCAAATTTCGCATAACGATCGACAATCGTCGAGAACCCTTCGAAAGGTAAGCAATCTTGAGCGAGCTGGCTGATGTTTTGATGGATTAATAGGCCGTGTAAGTTGCGCAATTGTGAAAATGCAGCTTGATCGGAGAGGATCAACTCAGAAAAGCCTAATGTGTGACCATTTTGCTTGGGATCGGCAAGATCTTGAAACCATTGGGGAGACACGGCAAACACACTGACTTGATAACCCGAATCGAGTTTGGAGTGCCCATCATGCAGCTCATCGGGTGGCATGATAACAACTTGGCCAGCACCAACATTATGGCTCGTCCCTTTATAGACGAATTTCTGCTGTCCTTGGGTAATTAAGCCAATGTGAAAGTCCAAATGATAGTGGCGCTGAAAGGCAAACTCTTGGTACTGAGCTTGGATCAGGCTGATATCTTCTGTTGGGGTAGAGTAGTAGTGGACTTTATCCATGGTACAAAAAAGCTTGGTCAAATAGTCATCAATTCAACCAAGCTTATCTTCGTATTAAGGGATTGTCTTGTAAAAAACGATCAGTGTTACTGCTTAGCGCGTTTGTTCTTTTTGTTGTTACGCAGGCCATCAAAGCTGAAAATAACCAGTGCTCCCCATATGAAAGCAAAGGTGATCGCTTTATCTGAGGTAAAGGCTTCGCCGTAGATCAGAACCGCCAGTAAGAACATCAAGCTTGGACCGATGTACTGGAAGAAACCTAGTGTTGATAGCTTCAAGCGAGTTGCAGCGCCAGTAAAACACAGCAATGGAACCGTGGTGATCACTCCGGCAGCAACCAGTAACAGGTTGAGTTGCATCGGGTTCATCGATAAGTTTGAGGTCGGGCTATCGGCAATAAACAGTAAGTAGGTTGCGGCGATAGGCAGCATCACCAGCGTCTCAATGAATAAGCCAGTTTGAGCTTCCAAGCTAACCTTTTTACGTAACAAGCCATAGAAACCAAAGCTGAAGGCTAGGGCAATGGCAACGATCGGCACAGAGCCAAACGCGATCAATTGAATTATCACGCCAATCGCAGCCAGAGCAACCGCAAACCATTGAAGTTTACGTAAGCGTTCGCCAAGGAAGAACATCCCGAGCAACACGTTAATCAGCGGATTGATGTAATAGCCTAAGCTGGCATCGAGCATGTGATTGGAATTCACCGCCCAAATAAAAATAAGCCAGTTGGCGCCCACTAAAATCGAAGTGGCGACTAAATAGAGCATTTTTGGTTTAGAGGTGAGGGTGTCTCGAACCTTACGCCAGCCACGACTCATGTGCAGTAGAAAAGCGAGTAGGAAAAAAGACCATACTACACGGTGGCTAAGAATCTCAAATGGGGATACTTCACTTAAAGATTTGAAATATATGGGAGCGATTCCCCACATGGTGTAAGCGGCAACGGCAAGCAAAATTCCCTGTCGCGTACGTTGTTGGTCGTCTTGTGTCATGTAACTTTCTCTAGCACTGAGTGCTTATTAATAAGATTTATAAAGAGAGTTGGTCAGTATAGGAGCGTTAACCCTTTTCACCTAACAATTTGCGGTTTAATTCGCCAGCGTTCCCCTCTACAATGTGCGCCTTGCTTGCCAATGCTGCACGCTGACTTTATACCTTGATTAGGAACCACAATGACCGCCACTCTGATTGCTGAGCAAACACCAACTCCCGCGAATGATGCGCAAGATATCTTACAAGATGTCTTTGGTTATCAAAGCTTTCGTGATGGTCAGCAAGAGGTCATAGACCTAGCCGTTGAAGGCAAAGACAGCTTGGTCATTATGCCAACCGGTGGTGGTAAATCTCTGTGTTACCAGATCCCGGCTTTAGTGCGTGATGGACTGACTTTGGTTATCTCACCGCTCATTTCATTGATGAAAGACCAAGTTGACCAATTGAAAGCCAATGGCGTGGCGGCTGAGTGCATAAACTCATCGATGCCACGCGATCAACTGTTGAGCGTGTTCAACCGCATGAACTCAGGCCAATTGAAGATGGTTTATGCTTCACCAGAGCGTGTGTTGATGCGTGACTTCATCGAGCGCTTACAAGGCTTACCGCTTTCGATGATTGCGGTGGATGAAGCACACTGTATCTCTCAGTGGGGACACGATTTCCGCCCTGAGTATGCTTTGCTAGGCCAGCTTAAACAGTATTTCCCGCATGTGCCTTATATGGCGTTGACAGCAACCGCTGACGATGCGACGCGCAAAGATATTATCTCGCGTTTGCAGCTGGTGGAGCCGCACACTTACTTAGGCAGCTTCGATCGCCCTAATATTCGCTACAACCTAGTTGAGAAGCACAAGCCCGTGTCACAGGTGGTTCGCTACCTTGAAACACAGAAAGGAAATTGCGGCATCATCTATTGTGGTAGCCGTAAGAAAGTGGAAATGGTGACCGAGAAGCTGTGCAATAACGGTATTCGCGCTGCGGGTTATCATGCAGGCATGGACACCGACGAACGCGCTTACGTTCAAGAAGCTTTCCAACGTGATGATATTCAGATTGTGGTCGCGACCGTGGCCTTCGGTATGGGCATCAATAAACCCAATGTACGCTTTGTGGTGCACTTTGATATCCCACGCAACATCGAATCTTACTATCAAGAGACAGGCCGTGCAGGTCGTGATGGCTTGCCTGCTGAAGCGATGATGTTGTTTGACCCTGCTGATATGGGTTGGCTGCGTCGTATGCTGGATGAGAAAGAAGAAGGCCCGCAAAAACAAGTTGAGATGCACAAGCTGAACGCGATGAGTGCCTTTGCCGAAGCGCAAACATGTCGTCGTCAGGTTCTGTTGAACTATTTTGGCGAATATCGCGAGAAGCAATGTGGCAACTGCGATATCTGCTTAGACCCACCAAAGCACTTTGATGCGACCCAAGAGGCGCAGAAAGCGTTGTCTTGTGTGTACCGCGTTAATCAGTCGTTTGGTATGGGCTATGTGGTTGAAGTGATGCGCGGTATGCAGAACATCCGTGTACGCGATAATGGTCACGACAAGCTTTCTACTTACGGTATCGGCCGCGACCATAGCCATGATTACTGGATCAGTATCTTCCGTCAGTTGATTCACAAAGGCTTGTTGTTTCAGAACATCACTCGTAATTCGACATTACAGTTAACAGAAGAAGCTCGACCGCTACTGCGTGGTGAGATGTCTTTGGAGTTGGCTGTACCTCGTTTAGATACCGCAGTGCGTAATGCTAAGTCCGATAAACTAAGCAGCAAGAATTACGATAAGAAGCTGTTTGCCAAACTGCGTAAGCTGCGTAAGTCGATCGCTGATGAAGATGGCTTGCCACCATACGTGGTATTCAGTGATGCGACGCTGATTGATATGGCCGAAATCCTACCCACATCTTATGGCGAGATGCTGGCAGTCAATGGCGTTGGTCAGCGTAAACTCGATAAGTACGCAGACCCATTCTTAGATTTGATTCAAGAGCACATCACCACACACGGCTAGTTTGCAAGAAACGGCTAGTTTATAAAAACGATGGACTCATAGAAAAAGAATAAGGTTGATATGGACATGACAACACCAACAGAATTTGGCTTAAGAGAGTATTTGGCTGAGGAAGGGCGTTTATTGATTACGTCTCCAAGTTTTGATTTTGATTCTTACGAAGTATTAGGTGAAAAGCTGGTGGCGTTACTGTCAGCGTCTGTTATTGAAAAGCAATGGGACGCCGATGTGCACTCTTGGTTGATCGATTTTGAAGATTGTCGAATGTTTTTAAAGTCTGAACATTACAGTGAATCAATCTGGTTTGAGTCGTTAAACGCTGAAGAAAGCCGAGAAGAATTCGATTATCTCGCGACGCTTTTTAAGCGCGGTTTCTAACTTTTTGCATGGCTTTTAAAACTTGGCTTCTAACGTCATTCATCAATAAAAGTGAGGATAAACGTTTGCGTTTGTTCTCACCGTTGCAGCCAATATTGATTAATGTATAATCGCCCGCCGCTCAATAGAGCAAATTATAGAAACATTTTTAATTCACATTATTGGTAAGAGCTTTCTTGGTTTATTCGAAGAAATGACTCGATTTGGGTTCCCTCACCCCCAAACCAAACTAAAAAGGTACAGCATGAGTAACTTTACCCCTGCGCAACAGCGCAAAGCCCTAGCACTATTAGTTTTGTTCCATTTGATCATTATTGCATCAAGCAACTATTTGGTTCAGCTACCTTTTACCGTCTTCGGTATGCACACCACTTGGGGTGCTTTCACTTTCCCGTTTATCTTTCTAGCGACAGACCTGACCGTACGTATTTTTGGCGCGCAGCTTGCTCGTAAAATCATTTTCTTAGTGATGTTACCAGCGCTGGCCGTTTCTTATTTATTGTCTGTGGTGTTCTTTGAAGGTTCATTCCAAGGCTTTAGCCAACTAGGCGAGTTCAACTTGTTTGTTGCACGCATCGCAGCGGCAAGCTTCATGGCTTATTTGCTTGGTCAGATCTTGGATGTGCATGTGTTCAACCGCTTACGCCAAATGAAGCAATGGTGGGTTGCGCCAACGTGTTCAACGTTATTCGGTAATGCCATTGATACCATCGCGTTCTTTGCGATTGCTTTCTACCAAAGCCCAGATCCATTCATGGCTGAGCACTGGACTGAAATTGCGTTGGTCGACTACGGATTCAAGCTTATCATCAGCTTAGGTTTGTTTGTTCCAATGTACGGTGTACTTCTAAATTACGTGGTTAAGAAGTTAACCGCTGTGAACCCTGACTTTAAAGCAACGGGCGTTAACGCTTAAGTTTAGATTTGTAACGCAAAGCATTAATGCAGCGATGAGAAAAAGCCCAAGTTAGTAGACTAACTTGGGCTTTTTTAATTTCTAGCGTCAGATACTAATATCAGAGGCATTCAATATTCAATGGCCAGCCAATATCGGTTTGTCTATTCGACTCGATCTCTAGCTCAGCAGCGGTCAGCGGGTTGTCTGCTAGCCATTGCTTAGAAAGCGTCAAGGTCAGATTGTTGTCATCCGTCGTCAGCTTGAACTCAGGCTCAAGCGCTGGATAACGACGGTGAGTCAACAAAATAGCTAAACGCAGAATTCGTAAAATTCGCTTGCTGCTGGTACCTGAGATTGCATGTTGCTCAGGCAATGAAGTTAACTGTTCGCGGTAGCGACGTGTTAACTCACCCAAGCAGTGCTTTTGCGCTCGAGTAAAGCCAGGTAGGTCTAAGTTCTGCAGTAGGTAAGCACTGTGCTCGCCGCCTTTTTTGAAATCGATTGTTAAACCAATCTCATGAAGCTTCGCCGCTGTTTGTAATAGCACACCTGCTTGAGGTTCAGAAACCCACGTTTCGGCGCCCGCTTGCTCTAATAGAGTCTGTGCGACTACAGCAACTTGTTCACTGTAGCTTACGTCCATTTGGTAGCGTGATTGCACGCTCTTAATGGTACGAGCGCGAATATCTTCTTGGCGAAACTCATCAACCATCTCGTAGGCGAGACCTTCACGGAGTGCGCCGCCAGCGAGTGTCATTGAATCAATTTCAAGCAGCTCAAAAATCGCGATAAGAATAGAAAGACCACTTGGGAACACTAGTGCGCGCTCAAGGGTTAAGCCTTCAATCTCAAGCTCTTCTAAGCGCTCTGTAATCATCGCTTGTTTTTGTAGACGCTTGAGTTTGGCGTGAGTAATGACTTCATCCATGCCTTGCGCCAACATGATTTCTTGCAGTGCTTGAACGGTACCACTGGCACCAACACACACATCCCATCCGATATCAGTGTAGCTATCTAGGATAGGAGCCAACGTAGACTTAGCCGCTTCAATGGCATTGTTGAAGTTGGTTGCGGTTAATTGGCGATCTTTAAAGTGGCGTTCAAGCCAAGTAACACAACCCATCTTTAGGCTGGTTAAGGCTTTGGCTGAGAAACCTTCACCGATGATCATCTCGGTACTTGCACCACCAATATCAACCACTAGTCGGCGGCCGCTGCCACCAGAAGTGTGTGCTACGCCTTTATAGATAGTCGCAGCTTCTTCTTCACCAGAGATAACATTGATGTCGTAACCAAGGATCTGGTTCGCTTTCTCGAGAAATATATCCACATTGATAGCGGTACGTAGTGTCGCTGTACCAACAATGCGGATATTTTCTTTCGGAATATCTTGCAGTCGCTCTGCAAAGAGACTCAAACAGTCCCAACCGCGCTGCATGGCTTCAGAACTAAGCGCATTATTTTCATCTAAGCCTGCAGCTAAACGAACTTTGCGCTTAATTTTAGCCATGGTTTGTACGCTGCCATCGATATGACGCACAACGAGCATATGAAAACTGTTCGACCCTAGGTCGATTGCAGCATAAAGCGGTGGTGACACTGTTTGGCTCATAAGCGACTAAGCTTCCTTGTTATGGCGCGGTTGGCGTGGGCGACGGTTCTGGTTTGGTTTACGGTTACCGTTGCGTGGGCCATTGTTGTTTGAGCGGCGTTGTTGCGGGTTACGTGTACGTAAGCGCATCGGTGCTGGCAGATCTTCCAGTAGTGCAGAAGCATCGTAGTCAGACATTGGGATAGCGTGTTCAATGTATTCTTCGATTGGTGGCAAGTTGATTGCGTAATCTTCACAAGCAAAGCTGATCGAGTGACCGCTTTCACCTGCACGACCTGTACGGCCGATACGGTGAACGTAATCTTCACAATCGTCAGGTAGGTCAAAATTGAATACGTGTGTTACTTGAGGGATGTGTAGGCCACGTGCTGCAACATCCGTTGCGACAAGCAGGTCAACATCACCTTTAGTGAATTGCTCAAGAATCTTTTCACGTTTCTTCTGAGGAACATCACCCGTTAGCAAACCAACACGGTGACCATCGGCAGCCAAGTGGCCCCAAACTGATTCACATTTGTGCTTAGTGTTAGCGAAGATGATTGCGCGATCTGGCCACTCTTCTTCGATTAACGTTTGTAGAAGAGCCATTTTGTGTTCGTTAGAAGGGTAGAAAAGCTCTTCTTGAATACGGTGACCAGTCTTACGTTCAGGTTCAACAACAACATGCTCTGGGTTGTGCATGTGTTCGAATGCAAGTTCTTGTACGCGGTAAGACAGTGTCGCAGAGAACAGCATGTTCAGGCGATCTTTAGGTTCTGGCATACGACGGAACAAGAAGCGGATGTCTTTGATGAAACCAAGATCGAACATGCGATCAGCTTCGTCAAGAACAACGGCTTGAATGTGGTTAAGGTTAAATACCTTTTGTTTGTAGAAATCGATGATGCGACCAGTCGTACCAATTAAGATATCTGCGCCTTCTTCGATCTTACCTAGCTGCTTGTCGTAGCTCTCGCCACCGTAAGCTAATGCTGCCTTGATACCTGTGCTTGCAACCAGAGAGTCAGCATCGTTGTAGATCTGAATCGCGAGTTCACGCGTTGGTGCCATAATAATCGCACGTGGCTGGTTAGGCTTACGGCCTTCATGCTCAGGTGTTTTTAGCAGGTGATTAAAAGTAGCAGTAAGAAACGCAAGCGTTTTACCAGTACCCGTTTGGGCCTGGCCTGCAATGTCTTGGCCGGTGAGCAGTACCGGGAGCGCCAAGGCTTGGATAGGGGTACAATAGTCGAACCCTTTTTTCTCCAATCCTTCAATGACTTGCGGAAGTAAATCCAAGTCGGCGAACTTTTGCTCTGTGATATGCGTCTTTTTCATTGCTATAGAATATCAGCTTAAGCTTGCAATACGAAAGTAAATACATTCCAATAGGGCATCTATTTACTGGTTATCATCCAACCAGTTCTAAAAAATACATTGGAGTGGAAGATGAGTGATAAGATTTTGCAGCTAACTGATGACGGTTTTGATAACGATGTAATCAACGCTGCAGGCCCTGTTCTTGTTGATTTTTGGGCAGAATGGTGTGGTCCATGTAAAATGATTGCGCCGATTCTTGATGAAATCGCAAACGAGTACGAAGGTCAGCTCACAATCGGTAAATTAAATATCGACCAAAATGCTGGAACTCCACCAAAATTTGGTATTCGTGGCATTCCAACGCTGCTTCTTTTCAAAGATGGCGGCGTAGCAGCAACTAAAGTTGGTGCATTGTCTAAAACTCAACTTAAAGAGTTCCTAGACGCTAACCTTTAATTAGGTGAGCCTTTGAAAAGAAACCGCGCAGTTAACAAATGCGCGGTTTTGTTTTTTCTAAGCTATGGACTAGTCTTAGTTTTAGTGCTAATTTATCGCACGTTAATTGAACAAATTCTCTTCTTGGTCGAGCCTGTGACCAAATCCTTCTTAACTTAAGAAAACAGACCCTATTTTGACTAAACAAACTTCCACCACTATGAATCTTACTGAACTGAAGAACAGACCTGTGTCTGAACTTGTTAAACTTAGCGAAAGCCTAGGTCTTGAAAATCAAGCTCGCTTAAGAAAACAAGACATTATCTTCTCCATCCTTAAAGCACACGCAAAAAGTGGTGAGGACATCTTTGGTGATGGTGTTCTAGAAATTCTTCAAGACGGTTTTGGCTTCCTACGTAGCGCAGACAGCTCATACCTTGCTGGTCCTGATGATATTTATGTATCACCGAGCCAGATTCGTCGTTTTAACCTTCGTACAGGTGACTCTATTGGCGGTAAAATCCGTCCACCTAAAGATGGCGAACGTTACTTTGCTCTGCTTAAAGTAAATACGGTTAACTACGATAAACCAGATAACGCTCGTAACAAGATTCTTTTCGAAAACCTTACTCCTCTTCACGCCAACGAACGTATGGTGATGGAAGCGGGTAATGGTGCAACTGAAGATATCACAGCTCGTATTCTTGACCTTGCTTCTCCAATCGGCAAAGGTCAGCGTGGTCTGATTGTTGCTCCGCCAAAAGCGGGTAAGACAATGCTTCTGCAAAATATTGCTCAAAGCATTGCCCGTAACCATCCTGAGTGTGAACTAATGGTTCTACTTATCGATGAGCGTCCAGAAGAAGTAACAGAAATGCAGCGCCTAGTTAAAGGCGAAGTAATCGCATCGACGTTTGATGAACCAGCATCTCGCCACGTACAAGTAGCAGAAATGGTAATCGAGAAGGCGAAGCGTCTTGTTGAACACAAGAAAGACGTGGTTATCCTACTGGATTCAATTACTCGTCTAGCTCGTGCTTACAACACTGTGATTCCTTCATCAGGTAAAGTTCTTACTGGTGGTGTTGATGCGAATGCTCTACATCGTCCAAAGCGTTTCTTCGGTGCGGCACGTAACGTAGAAGAAGGCGGTAGCTTAACTATCATCGCAACAGCACTGGTTGATACTGGTTCTAAGATGGATGAAGTTATCTACGAAGAATTCAAAGGTACAGGTAACATGGAACTGCACCTTAACCGTAAGATTGCTGAAAAACGCGTATTCCCAGCGATTGATTTCAACCGATCTGGTACTCGTCGTGAAGAGCTTCTTACCAAGAACGATGAACTACAGAAGATGTGGATTCTGCGTAAGATTGTTCACCCAATGGGCGAAATCGATGCGATGGAATTCCTTATCGACAAGCTAGCAATGACTAAAACGAACGATGAGTTCTTTGACGCTATGCGTCGTCAGTAGTATTGATTAGCTTATAGTTATTAAAAAGCGCTGCCTTCGGGTGGCGCTTTTTATTTGCATTTTGTAGCGACAGCTTGCAGAATGGGCAAAAGTGTTACGAGGAAGTTAAAATGCAACATGGACTGTTGTCATCATTACTCCTGTCTACTTCACTGTTACTTTCACCGGTTGGTATGAGTTATGCCACCGAGATGTCTCCACTTACAGTAGAGTCTTGGCTTGAGAATGATCAAGTAAAACTGAAAACTGCTGAATTACTCGAGCTTGTCGTGCGTGACGAAGTCAATTCGCTACGCTTTTCGCTTGAGCGTCTGACATTTCCCCAGCAAGAGGTGGCTCGTTACCGGCTCTTGAAGAAGATCGAACAGCAAGAGATCGTTCTCACCCCTAAGATGTCTATTTTCATAGAACAGCAACTCGCTATCACGCCGACCTACCAAGTATTAGAGCGTGGGGATGGCTACGAGTTTACGGTACCTGCTTTTAATTACCCTTCGATTGCTAATCGACTGATCAAGCAATGGCACCAAGACCAGAAGACACTGGTGTTTGTACTGGATGCAGAAAAGCGGGAACTTAACCTTAATGAGTGGTTGTCAGGGCCTGAGCATCAAGTTCAAACGCGAGAAGCACTATTAATTCGAGAGCTAGACAGTTTGTCTCCTGAAGCGGTTGACTATCTGACTAAGCAACTCACCGCATCTTCTATTGTTAGCTGGTTACCCTCTACCGAGGTGGTAGTTCGATTAGCGCAAGTGAGCGAAGACCCTGAGGTCTATAAGATTCTATGGCGAATGAAGGCCGATTATCATAGCCAAGCAGAGTTAGAGCGACTTGCTAAAACTAAACAAACGTTCGCGTTGGAACAGGTAATGGCAGCGACTAAGAATCCTCGTTTGAAAGATGAAGCGATTACTTTGCTTACCAAGGTGAACCCGCTATCAGAAGAGGTGAAGCAGTTCCTTGTCTCTAGGATGGCGATTGCCGATGAAGCGCCATTAGTCGCCCGTGAATTAGCCAAACAAGGTCACACGCTCTGGTTGCAAGATCTTGTGAATGATAACCCTCAGGTGAAGAGCTCTTTGATCGAGCAAGCATTACCGTAAAGTGGATTTTGCCTCTCAATAACCACACTAAAAAGGGGGATCTCAGCGTCACCCTTTTTGATATACTGAGCGCAGAATAATCAGCATGTAGAAGCCCTATGAGTTTTAAAGATTTACGTGATTTTGTCGACCATCTTGAAAGCATTGGTCAGTTGAAACGCATTTCTCACCCTGTCGACCCAGACTATGAAATGACCGAGATTAGCGACCGTACTCTACGTGCTGGTGGCCCGGCTCTTTTATTTGAAAATCCCGTAGGCTATGACATGCCTGTTTTGACCAATCTATTCGGTACACCTGATCGGGTAGCCATTGGTATGGGGCGTCAAGAGGTCAAAGAGTTACGCGAAGTAGGTAAGTTGCTTGCTTACTTAAAAGAACCCGAGCCACCAAAAGGCTTTAAAGACGCTATCGATAAGCTGCCTGTGTTTAAGCAGGTCTTAAATATGCCAGCTAAGCGTCTTCGTAAGGCGGCCTGTCAACAAATCGTATGGCAGGGTGATGACGTCGACCTAGATAAAATTCCGGTGATGAGCTGTTGGGCGGACGATGTCGCGCCGTTGCTAACGTGGGGTTTAACGGTTACTCGTGGTCCAAACAAGAAACGCCAAAACTTAGGTATCTATCGTCAACAGAAGATCGGCAAGAATAAAATCATCATGCGTTGGTTGGCCCACCGTGGTGGAGCGCTTGATCTACGTGATTGGATGGAAACCAACCCAGGCAAGCCATTCCCTGTCTCGGTAGCGTTTGGTGCCGATCCTGCCACGATTCTTGGTGCCGTTACGCCAGTGCCGGATACCTTATCGGAATACGCGTTTGCCGGCTTGTTGCGTGGCAGTAAAACTGAGGTCGCTAAATCAATCAGTAACGACCTAGAAGTGCCAGCGAGTGCTGAAATCGTAATGGAAGGTTACATCGACCCGAATGAGTTCGCAGACGAAGGGCCGTACGGAGACCATACTGGTTACTACAACGAGAAAGAAAAGCATCATGTGTTTACTATTACTCATGTAACCATGCGAGAGAATCCGATCTATCACAGTACCTATACTGGCCGTCCACCTGATGAGCCCGCGGTATTAGGTGTTGCGTTAAATGAAGTGTTTGTTCCTATTCTTCAAAAGCAATTCCCAGAGATAGAAGACTTCTACTTGCCACCTGAAGGTTGTTCGTACCGAATGGCGGTCGTGACCATGAAGAAGCAATACCCAGGTCACGCTAAGCGAGTGATGATGGGTGTATGGTCTTTCCTACGCCAATTCATGTACACAAAATTTGTCTTGGTATGCGATGAGGATGTTAACGCGCGTGATTGGTCTCAAGTGACTGCTGCTATGTGTGAACATATGGATCCGTCTCGTGATAGCCTGATGATAGAGAACACACCTATCGATTCACTAGACTTTGCATCGCCAGTGGTAGGTTTAGGCTCAAAAATGGGTTTAGACATTACTAAGAAGTGGGATGCGGAGCTGGCACTATCACCTGATGCTAAATCTTTACCTATAGATAGTCAGCATATTGAAGGTTGCCTAGCTGAGATAACCGAAGCCTTCCCTGAAATTATTGATATTCACTTACAGAATGACAATGCGTGCATGGTCGTTGTGTCTATCGATAAGCAAGCTGCAGGTAACGGTAAAAAAATCATTGAAGCGGTTTGGTCTCAGTTCGATGAGAACAAGTTTGTCATCGTATGTGATAGTGACGTTAACGTCAGTGACTGGAATGACATTATCTGGGCGGTGACTACAAGAATGGATCCGGTAAGAGATACGTTTTTCCTGAAAAACCAAACTGGACACTCAAAAATGGGTCTAGATGCGACAAACAAGTTTGAAGGTGAATGCCTGCGTGAGTGGGGTGTTCCAATCACTAAGAACCCAGACGTCGTTAAAAAGATTGATAGCATTTGGGAACAACTAGGAATCTCATGAGCTTCCAAGTAACCTTATACCCAGAAAATATCAGTTTTACCGTAGAAAAAGGGCAAACGGTTTTGGATGCTGCGCTCAACAGCAATATCAATTTTCCAAACCGTTGCCAAGTTGGTGCATGCGCTATGTGCATGTGCAAAAAATTAGAAGGCCAAGTGAGTTACCACCTTGAACCCATGCTCACAGAGAAAGAGCAGCTACAAGGTTGGATCTTTGCTTGCCAAGCATTTGCAGAAAGTAATTTAGTTCTAACCTTTGCCGATTAAGGGTTAGTGAGAGGAAGAACATGACTATTAAATGTAAAGTGAAATCTATCGAGCCTTTAGCTTGTAACACTTACCAAATCCTACTTCACCCAGAGACACCGGTCGCTTTTAAAGCAGGCCAATACTTGATGGTTGAAATGGGTGAAAAAGACAAGCGTCCATTTTCGATTGCAAGCAGCCCTTGTCGTCATGAAGGCGAGCTTGAGTTACACATTGGTGCCGCTGAGCACAATGCTTACGCTTCAGAAGTTGTTGAGGCAATGAAGAAAGCGCAAGCTGAAGATGGCGACATAGCTATTGATGCTCCGCACGGTGATGCGTGGGTTAAAGAAGAAAGCGATCGTCCTCTGTTACTAATTGCTGGTGGTACTGGCTTTAGCTACGTGCGCTCTATTCTCGATCACTGCATCGCGCAGAACAGTAAAAAAGAGATTCATCTATACTGGGGCGCAAAAGATGAGTGCCAACTGTATGCGAAAGAAGAGCTTGTCGACATTGCAGCAAAACACAGCAATGTACATTTTGTACCAGTAGTAGAAGAAGCACCTGAAGTTTGGCACGGTCAAACGGGTAATGTACTTGAAGCAATCACGCAAAGTTTCGAATCATTAGCTGATTTTGATATCTACATTGCGGGTCGTTTCGAAATGGCAGGTGCTGCAAGAGACTTGTTTACTCAGAATAAAGAAGCAAAGCGTGACCATATGTACGCAGATGCTTACGCGTTTATCTAAGAATTCTTTTAGATTTAGAGCAAAAAGAGAGCAGAAATGCTCTCTTTTTTCCGTTTAGGTGAACTATTAGGCACTTAAGCTCTATTTATTCATTTTTCATGAAAAAGTAGTTGCTAAGCTGAGAGGGTCCCCTATAATGCGACACCACTGAGACGGCAGACGCCACAAGGCTTCAGCAAGAATCAGTCAGGCGGAAAGCGACAAAAATTAATTTTCAAAAAGTGTTTGACACTGAATGTTAATTCGCTAGAATGGCCGTCCACTTCGAGATGCTCCTTACTTAAAAGGAACGCTCAACAAGTGAAGCTCTTTAACAATTTAAACCTATCAATCTGTGTGGGCACTCGTTGATGAATA